>JBEIDZ010000337.1:0-3554 GCA_040383215.1 Paracoccaceae bacterium
ACGGCATGTCCGGCTGGCCGCGCTTCCGACGCATCATCTGGCCGACGATGCTCCGTCTCGGCTGGCCCGCCTATACGAACGAGGCGATCTTTCTCTTCCATTCCACCACGCTCGTCTTCTTCTCGGGCTTTCCCGCGACGCGGCAGATGGGGGATGCGCTCTATTACACCAGCTATTTTGCCGACAAGACCTTCAACCCCTTCGTCCCCTATCCGATTCTGGCGGTCTGTTTCATCCTCCTGACGCTCGCGATCATCGGCCTCTTCGGCCTTGTGAACCGCCGCCTGAACCGCCATCTTCCCCAGGATCGCAAGACCTCCCTGCGCTTCCGACCGCAGTACGTGAGATGAGCTGGCTCGACGACCATCCCGAGATCCGCAACGTGCGTTGCGGTGCCGCCGACCTCAACGGCCAGGCCCGCGGCAAGCGCCTTCCCGTCCGCTTCGCCCGCAAGGTCGAGGAGGAAGGCACCCGTTTCCCCCTCTCCGTGCTCAACCTCGACATCTGGGGCGAAGACGTCGAGGACAGCCCCCTCGTCTTCGAGATCGGCGACCCCGACGGCGTGCTCCGGCCGACCGAACGCGGCTATGTCCCCATGCCCTGGCTCCAGGTTCCGACCGCGCTTCTGCCGCTCTGGATGTTCACCGAAGAAGGCGAGCCCTTCGCCGGCGATCCCCGTCAGGCGCTGGCCCGGGTGGTCGACCGCTACACGGCGCGCGGGCTTACCCCCGTGGTGGCGACCGAGATGGAATTCTACCTCGTCGACGATTCGGGCGGCGACATCCAGCAGCCCAAATCCCCCCGCTCGGGCAAGCGCCGCCCGGGGGCCGAGATCCTGTCGCTCAGGGCGCTCGACGCCTTCGACCGTTTCTTCAACGACCTCTACGATGCCTGCGACGCGATGGATATCCCCGCCGAGGCCGCGCTCTCCGAGGTCGGCCTCGGCCAGTTCGAGATCAACCTTTCCCACGTCCCCGACGCCCTGCGTGCGGCTGACGATGCCTGGCTCTTCAAGATGCTGGTGCGCGGGCTTGCCCGCAACCACGGCATGGCGGCCAGCTTCATGGCCAAGCCCTACGAGGATTTCGCCGGCAACGGTCTGCACACGCATGTCTCGCTGCTCGATGCCGCCGGCAACAACGTCTTTGCCAACGGATCGCATGAAGGTTCTCCGCTCCTGCACAATGCCATCGCGGGCTGCCTCAGCGCCATCCCCGATCTCGCCCTGATCTTCGCGCCCCATGCCAACAGCTACGAACGACTCGTGCCCGAAAGCCATGCCCCGACCGGCATCTGCTGGGCCTATGACAACCGCACCGCCTCGGTCCGCGTGCCGGGCGGCAATCCGGCCGCCCGCCGCGTCGAACACCGCGTCGCGGGCGGCGATGTCAATCCCTACCTCTTCCTCGCCGCCGTGCTCGGCTCGGCCCTGATCGGGATCGAGGATGACCTGACCCCTCCGCCCCCCATCACCGGCAATGCCTATGAACAGGACATGCCTCAGATCCCCGATACCTGGGCCCAGGCCATCGACCGGTTCGAACACAGCACGCTGGCCCGCCGAATCTTCGACCCTCTGCTGATCGGCAACTTCGTCATGACCAAGCGGCAGGAGCTGCACTACATGGCCGAACTGACCCCCCGCCAGCAGCTCGACCTCTATCTCGACACCGTCTGATCCCCGCACCCCCTCTCCGCCCGTGACGCAGCGCCACCCTTGCGGTCGCGCCAGCGCCCCATTAGCTTCCGCATCGCTTCAACAGGTGTTTCATGAAGATCGGTATCCTGCAGACAGGCGACGCGCCGGACGCGCTCCGGCCCGCGCATGGCAACTACCCAGACCTCTTCCAGCGTCTCCTCGCCGACCAGGGCTTCAGCTTCCAGACCTGGCGCGTGCTCGACATGGACTATCCCGCCTCGCCCCATGACGCCGAGGGCTGGCTCATCACCGGCTCGCGCTTTGGCGCCTACGAGGATCATGCCTTCATCCCGCCGCTCGAGGATTTCATCCGCACCGTGCATACCGCCGGCGTTCCGCTCGTGGGAATCTGCTTCGGCCACCAGATCGTTGCCCAGGCCATGGGCGGCCGGGTCGAGAAATTCCCCAGCGGCTGGTCCGTCGGCCCGACCGACTACGACTTCGGCGGCGAAAACCTGCGCCTGAACGCCTGGCACCAGGATCAGGTCACGACCCGCCCCCCCGGTGCCACACTCTGCGCGACAAGCCCGTTCTGCGAAAACGCAGCCCTGCTCTGCGGCGACCGCATTCTCACCGTGCAGGCCCATCCGGAATTCGACCCCGCCTTTGCCGCCGACATGATCGAACGGCGCGGCCGCGGCCTCGTGCCCGACCACCTGCTCGATGCCGCCGCCGCCCGCCTGCCGGAACCGCTGGACAGTCCCCGCCTCGCCCGTGCAATCGGCGGCTTCCTGCGCTCGGGTCGCCTCGCACTCCCCCATCCCGCCGAAAGCGAAACCGCATGACCTGGCTCGACCAGATCCCCCCCGCTGCCCGGACCTATCTCGAAAAGACCCGCCTCGACGAGGTCGAATGCATCATCCCCGACCTGCCCGGCATCTCGCGCGGCAAGGCGGTACCGGCTGCGAAATGGGAAAAGCAGGCCTATTTTCACCTTCCCAATTCCATCTTCTACCAGACCATCACCGGCGAATGGGCCGAGGCTGCGGGCGACGAGGGTTTTCTCGAACCCGACATGACGCTGCGCCCCGACTTTGCCACCGCCAGCGCCTGCCCCTGGGCCGCCGACGGCACGCTCCAGGTCATCCACGACGCCTTTGACCAGAAGGGCCGCGCCATCGAATGCGCGCCCCGCAACGTGCTCAAGCGCGTCATCGCGCTTTACGAGGCCGAAGGCTGGCATCCCGTCGTCGCGCCCGAGATGGAATTCTACCTCGTGGGCAAGCACATCGACCCGGCCAAGCCGATCGCGCCGATGATGGGCCGTACCGGCCGCCCCGCCGCCGCGCGTCAGGCCTATTCGATGTCCGCCGTCGACGATTACGGCCCCGTCATCGACGACATCTACGAATTCGCCGAAATCCAGGGGATCGAGATCGACGGCATCACCCAGGAAGGCGGCGCCGGCCAGCTCGAGATCAACCTGCGCCACGGCGACCCGCTCAAGCTTGCCGACGAGGTTTTCTACTTCAAGCGCCTGATCCGCGAGGCCGCCCTGCGCCACGACTGCTTTGCCACCTTCATGGCCAAGCCGATCGAGGGCGAACCCGGCAGCGCCATGCACGTCCACCATTCGGTGACCGACGACAAGGGCCGCAACCTCTTTGCCGGCCCCCAGGGCGGCGAAACCGACGCCTTCTTCCACTTCATCGGCGGCCTGCAGGAACATATGGCCAGCGTCATCGCCGTGATCGCGCCTTACGTGAATTCCTACCGTCGCTATGTGCGCGACTTCGCCGCCCCCATCAATCTCGAATGGGGCCGCGACAACCGCACCACCGGCCTGCGCATCCCCATCTCCGCCCCCGAGGCCCGCCGGATCGAAAACCGCCTGCCCGGCATGGACTGCAACCCC
>JBEIDZ010000338.1:0-3506 GCA_040383215.1 Paracoccaceae bacterium
CGCCCGATACCGGCGAAGTCCTGCGCGACCGAGGCTTCGAAGTTGCCGCCGGCGGCGATCGCCTCGCGCGCCTGGGGGTTGGCGTCGATGCCGGTGATGACGATACCTTCGCCCTGGCGGCCGGCGGCCTCGATCGCCTGGAGCGCGCCGAGGGCGGGCTGGTCCCAGGCGGCCCAGACGGCGGCGATGGAGCCGGGTTCGGGATTGGCGGCCAGGATCGCCTCCATCTTGGCGCGGCTGTCGGCGATTCCGCCGTCGGTCACGTCAGGGGTGACGCGGTCGAGCACGGTGATGTCGGGATGGTTGGCAAAGACCGCGTCGGCGATGGCGCCGCGCACCTGCACGGGCGGGAAGGGGTCGAAGACGAACATCACGACATTGCCCGCGCCGCCGATGCGGTTGGCGACATAGACGGCGGTTTCGGCCGCCATGGCATAGCCGTTCGAGGTGACGTTGGCGGCGAGAAGCGGGTCGTTGCCGGCATCCATGCCGACGACCGGGATGCCGGCATCGGCGGCGGCCTGGAGCCCGGCGCCGACCTGGGCGGGGTCGACGTTGATGACGATGGCATCGACGCCGGCGGTGACCTGATCCTCGATCCGGGCGATCACGGCGGCGACGTCGCCGGCGGTGTCGATCACGTTGACGTCCCAGCCAAGCTCGGCTGCGCGGGCCTCGAAGGCTTCGACATAGAACTGGGTGCCGGGCTGGGCGAGGTAGGGGGTGATGACGGCGACGGTATCGGCGAGGGCCGCGGTGGCAGAAAGCGCGAGGACCGATGCGAGACCGGTGGCGCGGATGGTGCTGAGCATGTGTTTCCCCCTGAGGATATGCGCATTTGCGCTTGATCGGCGCATCTTTGGCAGCAAGGTGGTGGCGAGTAAATCCCCGGCGCGGAGGATGGCATGGTCGAGGCGCTGATCGGCATCGATCTGGGCACGACGGCGGTGAAGGCGGTGATGGCCGACCTGAGCGGCCGGCGGCTGGCCGAGCATGCGGCAGGCCACGAGACGCGGCGCCCCGGGCCGGGGCGGGTGGAGCAGGACCCGGACGGGTGGTTCGCCCATGTCGAGGCGGCGCTGGCGCGCTTTGCCGGGCGTGGCGCGCGGGTCCGGGCGATCGGGGTGACTGGGCAGGTCAACACGCATGTCTTCTGCGACGGCGCCTTTGGCGTGCTGCGCCCCGCCATCGGCTGGGCGGATGTGCGCGCGGCCGGGGTAGCGGCGGGGCTGGATGCCCGGCTGACGGACGCGGAAAAGATCGCTGCTCTGGGCGCGCCGATCCCGATCGATGCGAGCCATGCGCTGGCGCGGATGGCCTGGGTGGCAGAGTCGGAACCCGGGCTCTGGGCGCGCACGGCTTATGTGATGGCGCCGAAGGACTGGGTCATTGCGCGGCTGACGGGGGTGGCGGGTGCGGATGCGCTGGCCTCGGTCGGGCTCGCGGGGGCCGATCTGGCCTATGCGGGGGCGATCCTGGGCCTTTTCCCGCGGGCGGGCGAGGTGCTGGCGCCGCTGGCCGACCCGCTGGAGGTGGCCGGGGTCGTTCAGGCGGGGCCTTTTGCCGGCGTGCCGGTGGTGCGGGGGACGATGGATGCCTGGGCCGCGATGTTCGGCGTGGGTGTCGCCTCGGACGGGCAGGCGATGTGCCTGTCGGGAACGAGCGAGGTGGCGGGGCTGATCTCGGCCCGGCGCAATCCGGTGGCGGGGGTGATCACCTTTCCGCCCTGGCGGGGGATCACGCTGCATGCGGGGCCGACGCAGTCGGGGGGGGCCTCGCTCGAATGGATTGCGCGGGTGCTGGGGCGCAGTGTCGCAGAGGCGGCCGCGCTGACGGCAGATGTGGCGATCGGGCGGGCGAGCCCGCTCTTCCTGCCGCATCTGGCAGGGGAGCGGGCGCCGCTTTGGGATGCCGCGGCGCGGGGGGCGTTTGCAGGGCTGGGCTCAGCGACGGGCCCGGGCGAGATGGTGGCGGCAGTGATGGAGGGGGTGGCCTTTTCCGCCCGGCTTGCCATGGAGGCGCTGGAGGCGGCGGGGGGCCTGAGGCCTGCGGTCATCCGGGGCGGCGGCGGGGGCACGGCGTCGGACCGCTGGTGCGCGATCCGGGCGGATGTCTTTGGCCGGCCTTTCCTGCGGATGGAGGCGCGCGATGCGGGCGCGGTGGGCGCGATGGTGATGGCGGGCGCGGGCGCGGGCGTGGTGGCCGATCTGGCCACGGCCGCCGCACTGGTGCCCGAGGAGCGGCGCTTTCTGCCCGACCCGGCGCGGGCGGCGCTGGAGGATGAGCGGTTCCGGCTCTGGCAGACGCTCTATGCGCAGCTTCGCCCGGTGAACGCGGGCTTGCAGGGCTGAGCGGGCCGCGCCCTGCTGTCGCACCCGGGTGTCATCTGGTGTGGGGCGGCTTACGTCGCGCGGCGTGACCATATGAGGCCATCATGGACGCCCTGATCCTGTCGCGCATCCAGTTCGCGGCGAACATCTCGTTTCACATCCTGTTTCCGACGATCACCATCGCTTTGGGCTGGGTGCTTCTGTTCTTTCGTCTGCGCTATCACGCGACGCGGGATGCGCGCTGGATGGAGGCCTATGGGTTCTGGGTGAAGGTCTTTGCGCTGTCCTTTGCGCTGGGGGTGGTGTCGGGGATCACGATGTCCTTCCAGTTCGGCACCAACTGGCCGGGCTTCATGGAGGTGGTGGGCAATATCGCGGGACCGCTTCTGGCCTATGAGGTGCTGACGGCCTTCTTTCTCGAGGCGGTGTTCCTGGGGATCATGCTCTTCGGCTTTTCGCGGGTGCCGGCCTGGGCGCATATCGGGGCGACGGTCCTTGTCGCCTTCGGCACGACGATGTCGGCCTTCTGGATCATCGTCCTGAACAGCTGGATGCACACGCCGCAGGGGTTCGAGCTGCGCGAGGGCGTGGCCCATGCGACCGACTGGTGGGCGATCGTGTTCAACCCCTCGATGCCCTATCGATTCACCCACATGCTGATCGCCTCGTTCCTCACTTGCGCCTTTCTGATTGCGGGCGTGTCGGCCTATCGCTGGCTGATCGGTGGACAGACGGCGGGGGTCAGGGTCGCGCTGAAGACGGCGGTCTGGATTGCGGCGCTGCTGATCCCGGTGCAGGTGGTGGTGGGCGACATGCACGGGCTCAACACGCTCGAGCATCAGCCGCAGAAGGTGGCGGCGATGGAGGCCAACTGGGAGACGCGGGGGAACGTGCCGCTGGTCCTGTTCGCGTTGCCTGACGAGGCGGCGCGGGAGAACCGGTTCGAGATTGCCGTGCCGAACGGGGCATCGCTGATCCTGACCCATCATGCCGACGGCGTGGTGCCGGGGCTGAACGATTTCGTGACGGCGGAGGGCGAGGTGCTCCATCCGCCGGTGGCGCCGGTCTTCTGGTCCTTCCGGGTGATGGTGGGGACGGGGTTTCTGATGCTGGCGGTGAGCTGGACGGCGGCCGCGCTGATGCTGCGCCGCGCGCCGGGCGGCGCGGCGGGGCGGC
>JBEIDZ010000339.1:0-3463 GCA_040383215.1 Paracoccaceae bacterium
CCCCGCAACCGGCGCCCAGATGACATCCGAAATGAGCGCGGCCCCCGTCGCCAGCATCACCACCCGGTCAAACCCCATCGCGATGCCCGCCGCCTCGGGCATCAGCGCCAGCACGGCGAGGAAATCCTCGTCCAGCGGATAGCGCTCGCCATAGACCCGCGCCTTCTCCGCCATCTCGGCCTCGAAGCGCCGCCGCTGCTCGGCCGCATCGGTAAGTTCGCCAAAGCCGTTGGCCAGTTCCACCCCGCAGGCATAGACCTCGAACCGCTCGGCCACCCGGTCGTCATCCGGCGCCCGCCGCGCCAGCGCCGCCTCCGCCGCAGGATAGCGGTCGAGGATCGTGATCCGCCCCATCCCCAGCCGCGGCTCGACCCGCGCGACGAGGATCTTGGACAGCATGTCCGACCAGCTGTCATCCGCCGCCATCCTCAGCCCCGCGGCCTTCGCCCGCGCGGCCAGCCCCGCCCGGTCGGTCGCGGCCCCCGGCCCCATCGTCGCCATCAGGTCGATCCCCGCATGGCGCGCGACCGCCTGCGCCAGATCGACCCGCTCGGGCGGCGCAAAGGGATCGCATTCCGCCCCCCCATACCGCAGCACCCGCGTCCCCGCCGCCTCGGCCACCCGCCGCAAGAGCGCCACGACATCCGCCATCAGCACCTCATAGCCCTCACCCGCTCGGTACCATTCGAGCATCGTGAACTCCGGCGCATGCAGCCGCCCGCTCTCGCGGTTGCGCCAGACATGGGCAAAAGCCGCGATCCGCCGCTCTCCGGCCGCGAGCAGCTTCTTCATCGCAAACTCGGGCGAGGTGTGCAGATACATCGCCCTCCTGCCGCCATCGGGCGCCACCGCCTCGGTCCGGAAGGCATGCAGATGCGCCTCGTTGCCCGGGCTCACCTGCAGCCCTGGCGGGTCGACCTCGACAAAGCCTTCGGCCGCGAGCCAGGCCCCCATCGCCGCGCGGATGCGCCCCCGCGCCATCAGCGCTGGCCGCCGGTCGGCATGCACATCCGCCCGCCACCAGGGCGCGCCATCCTCGCTCATCGGCAAATCCTTCGCTCTGGCACCCGGGGCGAAGATGCGCTACGGGAGCGCCCGACAGCAAGACACAAGGCCGCCGCCGCCCGCGCCCGGCCCTCCGCAACCCAAGGCCAGCAGGATCACCCCCGTGAAAGTCATCGCCTCCTCCCTCCGAAAGGGCAACGTCATCGACGTCGACGGCCGGCTCTATGTCGTGCTCACCGCCACCAACTTCCACCCCGGCAAGGGTACGCCCACGACCCAGATCGACATGCGCCGCATCTCCGACGGGGTGAAGGTCTCGGAACGCTGGCGCACCACCGAACAGGTGGAAAAGGCCACCGTCGACGAACGCGAATACGACTACCTCTATTCCGACGGCGAGGGGCACCATTTCATGGAGCCGCAGACCTACGAACAGCTCTCCGTCTCCGACGATGTCGTGGGCGAGGCGCGCGTCTTCCTCAAGGAAGGCGTCAAGGTCTTTCTCAAGACCTTCGAGGGCGTGGCCATCGCCATCGAACTGCCCCAGAAGGTCACGCTCGAAATCACCGAGACCGAACCTGTCGTGAAGGGCCAGACCGCCTCGTCCAGCTACAAGCCCGCCATCGTCGAGAACGGCCTGCGCATCATGGTCCCCCCCCATATCGGCGCGGGCACGAAGATCATCATCAACACCGAAGACCTGAGCTACGTCTCCCGCGCCTGAGGGCACGGGGTCCGCCACGGGGCGGATGCATCCGCAGGGCGGGCATGGTAGTCTCCCCCCGGGGCCGCAGCGGCCCGCGGGGTGAGGAGCGTCATGGCAGGGACGGACGACCGCGACGTTCCGGGCGACGTCCCGCGCGCGCCTGGCCGCGACACGTCAACCACCCCCTTCGTCCCCCTTCCCTTTCCGGGGTCGGGGGGCATTCCGGTGCCAATCCCATGACGAAGACACGCCAACCAATCCAAGAGCCCGCAACGAGACGGCAGCTTCACCTCAACCATGTCGCAAACACGACCAACCGGTCCGGGTCCGAAGTCGTCGCTGCGCTGAACCGCTCCCTGCCCTATTTCGAAGACATGTTGCGCGCCCGCGGACCCTTCAGGGACCTCTGTTTCCGGCCGAAACTCGAACAGGGCTGGGCGATGTATCTTGCCGGTTCCGGCGACCCTGTCATTGAAGACTTGGCAGACCGCCTCACCACCAGCGCGGCACTGGGTGCCGCGCTGGTGGTGAGGTCGGACGAGGAATACGCGAAAAGCTCGGAGGACTCGATTGCCCTCCAGCGTATCTCCAAGGACAGACAAAGAGCTCTCGGCCAGCTTGCCGTTCCCACCGATCCGCTGCCCTCCCTGATGGAGAAGGGTTATTCCGTCGCCTACGATCCCTATGCCGTTCCGCGCGATCCCGTGCCGCCGCTCGCCCGGCGGATGAAGGTCGATGCCCTCACCGCACTGGTCCATGGCGCGGTCGACGGCATTCTGGACCCTTCCACCGTGACGGTCGAAAAGACGCCCGGCACGCTCAGGAAACTCAACGCGTTCCGCATCGTCTTTCCTGCCGGTCCGCTGCTTCAGGTCCACATCTTCATCGAATTCGAAGGTCTCCAGATCTGGGCAACGCCGGTCAACCTCACACGGCCCGACAAGCTGCCCTCGCCGCTTCTCGTCTTCATCGACATCTCGCCCGCAAACGAATTCGCCTGGCCCAAGGAGATGCCGACCGAAACCCGCATCGCCTGTTTCCTGCGCGCCCTCGCCCTCTTCGCCGCGCAGATCGCGCGCCAGTCGGAGACCGACCCGCCGGCTGCCCGGGACACACCCTGACCCCGACTCAGCTCCCCCTGCCATCGCCGAACAGGCCATCACCACCCCCCATCCCGCCGTCCGGCGGGTCAAAAGTGTGCCCTCCTGGCTCTTCCGCGACCACCCCGGCCCGGTCCGCATGGTGCCCGGGCCGCGCCCTCCGTCATCACCGGCACGAACGCCGCGCAGGACCAGAGCATGCGCGACGAAAGGCCGGTGTACGCGCCCTTCGGGGCCGAGGCTGCCGGCTCCTTCGTCTTCGACGAGAGCGCCGAGGCCCGTGACCGCGGCTTCATCGGCCAGTACAGCGACAAGTCGGCGGGGCTGCTCTACCTCAACGCCCGCACCATGGACCCCCGGCTCGGGATCTTCACCTCCCCCGACTGGCTCGCCCCCCCAACTGCCGGCGTCGGCACCAACCGCTACGCCTATTCCGCCAACGACCCGGTGAACAACCTTGATCCTGGGGGAAATGCATGCAGTGTAGCGTTGCGAACCTACGCTAGCCCCTTTTGCGAACGGTCTCGAATGTATCTGGATTGGCACTGGCAAGTCTCTGACAAGACCTGCTTCTTCGGGGCTGCGGCCATGGTCACGGCATCGCTTGCGGGTGTCGACTCTCTCGGAAGTCCGTTTGTGGTGCAACGGAACA
>JBEIDZ010000340.1:0-3428 GCA_040383215.1 Paracoccaceae bacterium
AATCCGTTGGCTTTGCCGATATCCGCACCGACGCGATACCGACGCAATACCGACGTGATGCCGAAGCCCCCGGACACCCCCCACCACCGTCCCGCAGGGCGCCGGCGCAACGGCCAAAGGTTAACGCCGCGCCCCCCCGGAATGCAAAACGCCGCCCCGGGGGGCGGCGTTGCGGTGCTTGCCATGCGGCAGGCGGGGTGCTCAGAACCCCAGGCCCGCGTATTTGTTCTTGAACTTCGACACGCGCCCGCCGGTGTCCATCAGGCGGGTGCCGCCGCCCGTCCAGGCCGGGTGGACCGAGGGGTCGATGTCCAGCGCCATCTGGTCGCCCGGCTTGCCCCAGGTCGATTTCATCTGCACCACCGTGCCATCGACAAGCTTGACGTCGATGACGTGGTACGCGGGGTGGATACCGTCCTTCATCGCCGCGCTCCTATTCCTTGGCCTTGTAGTTGGTGACTTCGCTGATCCGGGCCGACTTGCCGCGCCGGTCGCGCAGATAATAGAGCTTGGCGCGCCGCACCCTGCCGCGGCGGACCACGGTGATTTCGGAAATGTTCGTCGAATACAGCGGAAACACCCGCTCAACCCCTTCGCCGAACGAGATTTTCCGCACCGTAAAGCTTCCGGCGATGCCCTGCCCGTGCTTGCGGCTGATGCAGACGCCCTCGTAATTCTGCACCCGCGTGCGGGTGCCCTCGGTCACCTTGTAGCCCACGCGCACCGTGTCGCCGGGCTTGAAATCCGGAATGTCCTTGCCGAGAGCGGCGATCTGCTCCGCCTCGAGCTGTGCGATCAGGTCCATCTGATCCGCTCCTATCTGTTGCCCGCGGTTGTCCCGCGAAGATGTGATGCGTCCTCAGAGCTCTCGGTCTTCATCCGGGTCCATGCCGTGCCTTGCACACCATGCCCGCCAGAGATCAGGTCGCCGTTCCTTGGTCAGCCTTTCGGCCATCTCCTGCCGCCAGGAGGCGATCCGGCCGTGGTGACCCGAGAGAAGAACCTCGGGGATCGCACGCCCCTCCCACACGGCAGGTTTCGTGTAGTGCGGATGCTCGAGCAGACCATGCGTAAAGGATTCCGCCTCGACGGAGGCCTGATTCCCGAGCACGCGGGGTATAAGTCGCACCGTCGCATCAATCAACCCCATCGCCCCGATCTCTCCTCCCGTCATGACGAAGTCGCCGATCGAGACCTCCTGCATCCCGAAATGCGCGATCACACGCTCGTCCACCCCCTCGAACCGGCCGCACAGCAGGATCGCGCCCGGCCCCGCGGCCAGCGTCCGCGCCATCGCCTGGTCGAACCGCCGCCCGCGCGGCGACAGGCAGATGACCGGCACCTCCGCCCGCGCCTCGGCCTGCGCCTCGGCCCCCGCGCGGGCGACCACGTCGGGGCGCAGCACCATGCCCGCCCCGCCGCCCGCGGGCGTGTCGTCCACGTTGCGGTGCCGCCCCTCGCCAAAGGCGCGCAGGTCGACCGTCCGAAGCTGCCAGAGCCCCTCCTTCAGCGCCTTGCCGGTCAGGCTTTCGCCCAGGACCCCCGGAAAGACCTGCGGGAAAAGCGTAATGACGACGGCTTTCCAAATCCCTGCCAGATCGGGCGCCTCGGTCATCAATTCGCGCGGCCGCACCGAGGCGCGGATCGACTTGCGCCCGATGGCGCGGAACCGCGCGCTCTCGCCGGGTTCCTCCATCAGGCGATCCCTTCGGGCGGGTCGGCGACGATCCGCCCCGCGGCCAGGTCGACCGTCGGCACCACAGCCCGCGTGAAGGGCAAAAGCACGCTCTCCCCCCCGCCCGGACGCTGCAGTTCGAGCATGTCGCCCGCGCCGTGGTTCAGGACGGCGCGCACCGTGCCCAGCACCCGCCCGCCGGTATCCTGCACGATCAGCCCGATCAGGTCGGCATGATAGAACTCGTCATCGGGCAGCCGCGGCAGCCGGTCGCGCGCGGCCCAAAGCGCGACCCCGCGCAAGGCGTCGGCCGCCTCCTTGCTGTCGATCCCCTCGATCCGCGCGACCAGCGCCCCCGGCGCCTCGCCCCTGATCACCATGGCGGGGAAGACGTGCCCGCGGTCGGTCGTCAGCGGCACATAGCGGGCGATATCGGCCGGCGCGGCGCAGAAGGATTTCACGCGCACCTCGCCCTTCACGCCAAAGGCGCCGGCGATGCTGCCCACGACGATGCGGTCACCTGTCATGACGGTCGGGCTGGCCGCCCCCGCCTCCGGGGCCGGCCAGCCGGGCTCCCGGCTCAGGCCGCCGGTTCCGCCGCGGCTTCGGCGGCGCGGGCGGCCTTCTTCTCGGCACGGTCCTTCGCGGCCTTGCCCGGCTCGCCCTTCTTGGGGTTCGACCGCGCCGTCTTGGGCGCCGCACCCGCGGCTTCGAGGAATCGGGCGACACGGTCGGTCGGCTGCGCGCCCTGTGCGAGCCAGTAATTCACCCGCTCCATGTCGATCTTGACGCGGTCCTCGCTGTCCTTGGGCAGAAGCGGCGCATAGGTGCCCAGCTTCTCGATGAAGCGGCCATCGCGCGGCATGCGCGAATCGGCGGCGACGATGGTGTAATAGGGCCGCTTCTTGGAGCCCCCGCGGGCGAGACGGATCTTCATGGCCATGGTGTAGTCTCCTGAATGTTCAAGGGGTTGATGGGTCGTCACAGGTGGGTTTCACCCACCCTACGATTGGTGTCGCTCATGGTGCTTGATCACTTCCTGGATGATGAAGGCCAGGAATTTCTTGGCAAAGTCGGGGTCGAGGGCGGCCTGCCGCGCAAGGTCCGTCAGCCGCGCGATCTGCGCCTCCTCGCGCACCGGGTCCGAGGGCGGCAGACCATGCGCCGCCTTCAGCCGGCCCACCGATTGCGTATGCTTGAACCGCTCGGCCAGCGCAAAGACCAGGATCGCATCCAGCCGGTCGATCGATTCGCGATGCTCGCGCAGCAGGCTCGCGGCGGTCAGGGACGGGTCGGTCATGCCGCCTCCACGGGTCTGGGGTGCCGATAGACAAGCACCGGGTCATCGGGCTTTGGCTGCGGTGCGGCGGGGTCACGCACGGCGCCCAGCTTTTCGGCCAGCCGGATCGAGCGGGTGTTTTCCGGCCCGATGTAGCTCACCACCGTCGGCCAGCCGAGCCGGCCATAGGCATCGGCAATCGCTGCCCGCGCCGCCTCGGTGGCCAGCCCCGTCCCCTCGGCCTCGGGCGCCAGCACCATCCAGCCCACCTCGGGCTCGGGCCAGTCGGGCGGAGACCAGGGCCCGATCAGCGCCAGCGCCACGTCGCTGCTCTGCCGCGTCACCGCCCACATGCCATAGCCGAAAATCTCCCAATGCCCGAGTTCGGCGGCAAAGGACCGGAACGCCCGCGCCAGGTCACGGTGACTGCCGAAGGCGGTCGACCGCTCCGACATCATGAAGGCGTGAAACGCC
>JBEIDZ010000341.1:0-3382 GCA_040383215.1 Paracoccaceae bacterium
AGACTGCGTCAGCGTGAACATGTAGTCGGGGTCGATGGCGATCTGGCGGCGGAAGACCTGGCCTGCGCCATTGTCCCAAACTAGCGTCACCGGGGTGTCCGGGGTCAGGGTCGCGTTGCCTTCGACGGACCAGAGCGTATCGGGGCCGGGGACGGCCTCAGGGGCGAGGCCATCGCCAGCGCGCCACCCGAAAAGCGCGTAATAGGCAAAGTCTTCCCCCGCAGGCGTCAGAAGGCGGACAAGATCGGAATCGGGGTCGAGCGTCTCGCGGTAGTCGGTGAGCTTGAGGTCGTCGATCCGGCCGCCGAGCAGCGAGATCGTGCCGGTGAGCCGGGGCGTGTCGATGGTCAGGCGCGGTGCCTCGGGCGCGGCTTCGGCCACGGTCGCATCGGCGGCGGGCGTTGCCCCTGCATCGGCCGGGGCGGCGAGGCTGCCGTCCTCGGCGGCGATGGCGGCAGGATCATCGGTTGCCGGCGGCGTCTGAGGCGGGAACAAGACTATCCATGTCAGGATCACGAGGAAACTGAGGGCCGTGGCAAGGATCAGGTTCTTGTTCTGGTCGTCCATGGATGCCGTCTTGGGTGCCGAGGATCATCGCAAGGGCTTCAACAGGGCAGGGGGGCAAAGGTCAAGCGGTTTTGCCGTCGAGACCGGGTATGGGGCGGCGTGTCGCGCGCCTGTGATGGCGATTGCCGCCGGTCCGGTCGAGCGAGGCCAGCGGCGGCAGCAGCCGACCGGAGACCAGAGACGTGAGGAAGCCGGAGAGCGGACGGCATTGCGACAGCGGGAAAAGCAGGCGGTCCCGGAGGATAGGGAGAAGGCGGCTGTCGGACTGGTATTGCGGGGTAAAAAGCGCGCTGATCGTCTGGTAGGCCAGCACATGGGCGCGGCGGGACTGGGCAAAGAGGGCGAGAGGGTCCTGACCATCGGCAAGGCGCAGCGCCAGTGCGAGGGCTTGCGCGTCGAGCAGCGCCATATTCGCCCCTTGTCCGAGCTGCGGCGAGGCACGGTGCGCGGAGTCGCCGATATGGACCATGCCTTCGGCGCGCGGCCGGCGGAGGGTACCGTGGCTGTAGCGCGCGAAGGTCATCTGCGCGGGATCACCGATCTGCGCCAGAAAGGGTGCGGCGGCGGGCCACAGACGCCGAGCCTCGGCCAGCCAGTCGCCGGGTTCGGCGTCGGCATGGAGCGACCAGAAGAGCGCGGCCTTGGGCCGGGGATCATTCGCCAGGCGGCCGAGCGGCAGGATGCCGATCATACGGGAGGCCGCGCAATAGCGCTGGCGCAGCTCGTCGCGCGGAAGACCGGTTGCATCGGGCCAGTCGAGCGTCGTCCAAAGCGCGCCAAAGGGCAGCGGCCGTGAGACGAGAGGCGATAGCGGGCTGCGTGTCCCCATTGCATCGACAATAAGGTCGTGGGGGGCGGTTTTCCGCCCCCCCACGATCAGGCGCTGGCCGCCGCGGCCGCTCACCTCGGCCCCGAGGTGCAGCGCAATGGCACGGGTCTCTGCCGCCTGCCAGAGCAGCGCGTGAAGGGCTGCGCGGTGGATTCCGAGACCTTGGTCTGGCGCATAGCGAACGTCGAGGACGGGTCTGCCGGTCGCGTTTTCACCATAGAGGCGCGACAGGGGTTGTCCGAGCGAGCGGGCCTTGCCGTCGAGCCCGATCGCGGCAAGTACAGCGAGGCCGACGGGCTGGAGCACGAGGCCCGAGCCGACTGGGCGCGGTTCGGCAAACCGCTCGAACAGGGTGACCTTGTGTCCCTCATCGGCCAGCAGGCAGGCGGCGGCGAGTCCGCCAATCCCGGCGCCGGCTATTGCAATGGAGAACCTTTCGCGCACTTTACCCTATCCGAAGGCCGGCCTATAGAACCACGATGATGTGGACGTTGCCTGACCGGATACGAATTATCCTCCCGGCGCTCTGAGAGCCAGAGCCGCCGGGCCAAGGGTGCCGCGATGTCGCACCGCCTGTTCCCCTCATCGCCGGCTTTTGCGAGGACGCCATGAGCGCCGACACGACGCATGACTACAAGGACACGCTGAACCTTCCCGTCACAGATTTTCCGATGCGGGCGGCCCTGCCGCAGCGCGAGCCGGGCTGGCTCGACCGGTGGGAACGGATCGGCGTCTACGACCGGCTGCGGCAGAAGAAGGGGCGCGCACCGTTTGTCCTGCATGACGGTCCGCCCTATGCGAACGGGCATCTGCACATCGGCCATGCGCTCAACAAGGTGTTGAAGGACATGGTGGTGCGGTCCCGGCAGATGATGGGATACGATGCGCGCTATGTCCCGGGCTGGGATTGCCACGGGTTGCCGATCGAGTGGAAGATCGAGGAGCAGTACCGCGCCAAGGGCCAGGACAAGGATCAGGTGCCGGTCGTCGATTTCCGGCAGGAATGCCGGCGGTTCGCCGAACACTGGATCGGCGTGCAGAAGGCCGAGTTCAAGCGCCTGGGCGTGACCGGGGCCTGGGACCGGCCCTATCTGACGATGGATCATCACGCCGAGGCGGTGATCGCGGCCGAATTCATGACCTTCCTGATGAACGGCACACTCTATCAGGGATCAAAGCCCGTAATGTGGTCGCCGGTCGAAAAGACCGCACTGGCCGAGGCCGAGGTCGAGTATCACGATGTCACGAGCCATCAGATCTGGGTGCCGTTCCGCGTGGTTGCCGGCGGCGATGGAGCGCTGGCGGCGGCGCGGGTCCTGATCTGGACGACGACGCCCTGGACGATCCCGCAGAACCGCGCGGTCGCGTTCAATCCGGTGATCACCTACGGGCTTTACGAGGTCACGGGCCGACCGGAGGAGAGCCAGGTACGCATTGGGGCGAACTATGTGGTGGCCGACCGGCTCGCCCTCCAGGTATTCGCTGCGGCGAAGTTGACAGAGGGGATGTACCGCCGCTTGTGCGGGGTGTCGGCCGAAGAGTTGGGGGCGCTGACGCTCGCCCATCCGTTCCGGGGGATGGAGGGGGCGTCCGGCGAATGGGATTACGATGTGCCGATGCTGCCGGGCGATCATGTGACCGACGAGGCGGGGACGGGTTTTGTCCATACTGCGCCGAGCCATGGTGAGGACGACTATCTGCTGGGCCTCAAGCACGGGTTGCCGATGACCTACAACGTGCGCGAGGACGGGACCTACCGGACGGATCTGCCGGTCTTTGGCGGGCAGGCGATCCTGACGGCCGAGGGCAAGGAGGGGCCGGCCAATGTCAGCGTGATCAAGGCGCTGGCGCAGGCGGGCGGCCTGTTTGCCAAAGGCAAGTTCCGACATTCCTATCCGCATTCGTGGCGGTCCAAAGCGCCGCTCATCTATCGCAACACACCGCAGTGGTTTGTCGCGATCGACCGCAAGCTCCACGACGGGATGG
>JBEIDZ010000342.1:0-3370 GCA_040383215.1 Paracoccaceae bacterium
AGATCAGGTCCACGAGCAGCTTCACTTCGTGCAGGCATTCGAAGTAGGCCATTTCGGGCTCATACCCGGCTTCCACCAGCGTCTCGAAGCCCATGCGGATCAGTTCCACGAGGCCGCCGCAGAGGACCGCCTGTTCGCCGAAGAGGTCGGTTTCGCATTCCTGGCGGAAGTTGGTCTCGATGATGCCCGAGCGGCCGCCGCCGATGGCCGAGCAGTAGGAGAGGCCGATTTCCATGGCCTTGCCCGAGGCGTCGGTGTGGACGGCGACGAGGCAGGGCACGCCGCCGCCCTTGACATATTCGCCCCGCACGGTGTGGCCGGGGCCCTTGGGCGCCATCATGATGACGTCGACGCCGGGCTTGGGCTCGATCAGGCCGAAATGGATGTTGAGCCCGTGGGCAAAGGCGATGGCCGCACCTTCGCGCAGGTTGTCGTGCACGTGAGCGCGGTAGGTGGCGGCCTGAAGCTCGTCGGGCATGGTGAACATGATGAGGTCGGCCCAGGCGGCGGCCTCGGCGATGCCCATGACCTTGAGGCCCTCGGCCTCGGCCTTGCGGGCGCTGGGCGAGCCGTCGCGCAGGGCGACGACGATGTTGCGCGCGCCGGAATCGCGCAGGTTCAGGGCATGGGCATGGCCCTGCGAGCCATAGCCGAGGATGGCGACCTTGCGGTCCTTGATCAGGTTCACGTCGCAGTCGCGGTCGTAATACACGCGCATCGGTTCGTCCTTTCGGTTGAAGATGGCGCATCATAGGGACGGGCGAGCGGTTTGCGAGAAGCGACGGGGCGGAATTTGTCGTCTTCGCGATGTTGTCATGCGTGATATGGTTCGTTATCGCTGTTTTCATGCTGGATGATGTCGATCGACGATTGCTGCGCCTGTTGCAGGCGGACCCTGCGATGGGGCTGCCGGAACTGTCGCGCGGGGCGGGGATGTCGGTCGGGCAGGCGGGGCGGCGGCTGGACCGGCTGCGCGAGGCAGGCGTCCTGCAGGGACAGGAGGCGGTGATCGGCTGGGCGGCGCTGGGCTGGACTGTGCATGTGTCGCTGCGGATCACGCTCGACAAGACGGTGCCGCGCGCCTTTGACGATTTCCTCGCGGCGGCGCGGCTGGTGCCCGAGGTGACGGAGATCCAGACCTTTCTGGGCCGGGTCGATGTGCGGCTGGCGGTGATCGCGCGCGACCTGGGGCATTATCAGGCGATCTATCGCGACCGGGTGCTGACGCTGCCGCATGTGGCCGATATCGAGGCGCTGGTGCGGGTGGCGGTGGTCAAGTCGGAGGAGGACCTGCCGATATGATCCCGGTCGACGAGATCGACCGGCAGATCCTGCGGGCCTTGCAGCGGGATGCGGGGACGGGGGCGGCGGTGCTGGGGCGCCGGCTGGGGCTGTCGCAGCCGGCGGCCTGGCGGCGCATCCGGCGGCTGACCGAGGCGGGCGTCATCGTGGGGCGACGGCTGCGGCTGGACCAGGAGAAGCTGGGCTTCGGGGTCACGGTGTTCCTGGGGGTGAAGCTTGCCGCGAAGGGGCGGGTGGGGCTGGAAGATTTCGAGCGCGCGGTGACCGCGATCCGCGAGGTGCAGACGGTGGAGCACATGCTGGGGCTTTATGACTATCGCCTGCGGGTTGTGGCGCGCGATCTGGCCGATTTCGAGCGCGTGCTGCGGCGGCGGATCATGACGCTGCCGGGGATCGGGGCGGTGGAGGCCAACGTGCTTCTGAGCGAGGAGCGGCGGCCGGGGCCGGTGTGAGGATAGCGGGCGGCAGGGCCCTACGGTGCCGGGCCTTGCAAAGGGGCGGGGGCCGGAGGTGCGACAGAATCGCCAGCAATGGTCGGATTTGTGCCTTGGGGTCCGGCATGGCGTCTTGAAATGCGGGGCGCCGTTTCCGATATTCTGCGCAAGGTCGCCGGCGTTCAATCGGCAGGACCCATGACACAGTTGGAGGACCCAATGGCTGAATACCAGACGATCCGCTCTGCCGCCGGTACCCGTTCGGCCCAGATCGACGAGGGCCTGCGCGCCCATATGAACAAGGTCTACGGGACGATGTCGGTCGGCATGGTGATCACGGCGCTGGCCGCCTGGGCCATGGCCGGTCTTGCCCTGACCAGCGAGCCGACAGCCTATGCCTTTTCCGAAGGCCGCTACCTGACCGATCTTGGCTATGCGCTCTATGTGTCGCCGCTCAAGTGGGTGGTGATGTTCCTGCCGCTGGTGATGGTCTTTGCCTTTTCGGCAGCGATCAACCGCCTGTCGGCGGCGGGGGCGCAGCTGTTCTTCTATGTCTATGCGCTGGCCATGGGCGTGTCGCTGAGCTGGATCTTCCTTGTCTTCACCAGCTATTCGATCGCGCAGGTGTTCCTGATCACCGCGGTCGCCTTTGCCGGGCTGTCGCTTTACGGCTATGTCACCAAGCGCGACCTGTCGGGCATGGGGACGTTCCTGATCATGGGCGTGATCGGCCTGATCGTCGCGTCGATCGTCAACATCTTCCTGCAGTCGCCGGCGATGATGTTCGCGATTTCGGTCATCGGCGTGCTGTTGTTCGCGGCGCTGACGGCGTTCGACACGCAGAACATCAAGAACACCTACATCGCCCATGCCGCGCATGGCGATACCGAGTGGCTGGGCAAGGCGGCGATCATGGGGGCGCTGAACCTGTACCTCGACTTCATCAACATGTTCATGTTCCTGCTGCAGCTGTTCGGCAACCGCGAATAAGCCGGGCGCGAAAGTCACGGACCGGGGGCCGGTGGAGACACCGGCCCTTTTGCTGTCTGCGGCGGCACGCCGCGCGGGGTGTCAGAGCGCGCGGCTGACGGCGATGACGGGGAAATCGATTCCGGGCCCGAGCGAGACGGTGAGCCGGCGGTCACCGGAAAAGCCCTGCGCATGGTAGAAGGGCAGGGCGGTCAGGGTCGAGAGGCAGTCGAGCCGGGTCATCCCTGCGCTGCGCGCCTCGTCGATGATGCGGCTCAGGAGCGCCCGGCCAAGGCCGCGGCGGGTCATGCGGTCATCGGTGACGACATGGCGGATCTGCCCTGTGCCGGAGCGGGCCGGGCCCGGGCCGCCCCGGGACCATCCGCCGGCGGCGAGGATGCGGCCTTCGTCATCGGTGGCGACGTGGTAGGTGCCCGAGGCGATGAGCCCGGGCTGGGCGCGTGCGATCCGGGGGATCGCCATCACGAGCAGCGAGGGCGGATAGTCGGCCTTGAGGAGCCGCGGATAGGCGCGCGCGAGCAGCGCGTCGATGGCGGCGATGTCGGCGGCGGTGGCGGTGCGCAGCGTGAGGCTCTGATGGGTCATCGGGCCGTGTCTCCTCTGGCGCCGCGGGCCGGGGCGGCCGTCCGGTCGGGGATCATCGG
>JBEIDZ010000343.1:0-3357 GCA_040383215.1 Paracoccaceae bacterium
CCGCAGACTGGTGCGGAAGCCGTGCGGGCGCGCGTCAAGCTTGGCGCGGCGCATCGCCATGCCGAGCGCCATGTCGCTGATGACGCCCGTTCCGCGCACGTTCGCGAAAAGGAAGCCACCCCGGGCATGGGGCCGGGCGAGGTCAATGACGCGCTGGGCTTCGCGCGACAGAGGGACACGAAAGTCGGGCGTCGCACCCTTCCGGCCCTTCATCTTTTCCCCGGGGATCGTCCAGACGTCGCCCGCAATCTGGTCGAGCCGCAGGTGCCGCAATGGGGTTGATCGCACGCCGGTCAGGATCGCCAGCCGCAGGGCGAGGTTCACGACAGTCGGTTCGGTCAGGGAGCGATAGAACGTCGGGACTTCGGCCCAAGCCATCGCCGGGATGTGCTGGGCGACGTGGCGCGACTTGCCGAGGAGTGCTCTCGCCTTTTCGGTCGCCTGCAGATCGACGTCGAGGCCCAGCGCCGCCGCGTGGCGCATCACGATTGCAAGCCGGTTTATCGCCTTGCGTGCAGTGTCCGCTTTCTCATGCCAGATCGGCTTCAGGCAATCGCGGATGTCGCGCTGGTCGATATCGGGAACGGGCACCTTGCCCAGCTTCGGCAGGACGTGATGCGTGAGCGGGCTTAACCACCGCCCCGCCTCGCCGTCGCCCTTCAATTCGGCCTTGCGGGCTTCGAAGGCGTCCGCCGTCAGGACCGCGAGCGAGATATCCTCGCGCCGCGCCGCCTGCCGCTCGGCCTCACGTTCCTTCACCGGATCGCGCCCAGCCGCCGCCACCGCCCGCCAGCGCGCCGCCAGATCGCGCGCCTCGGCCAGCCCGACGGTCGGGAAGCCGCCCAGGCCCATCTCGCGCCGCCGCCCGTGCACGGTCACCCGCAAGACCCATTGCGCGCCGCCGTCCTCGCGGACGTGAAGCCAAAGGCCCGCGCCGTCCGCGTGCTTGCCCGGCTTCGGGTTCCGCAATTCGCCCGCCGAAAGTCGGTTCGTCGCCCGCATTCTGTATCCCCCTTTTTATCCACCCTAAGCTAGGGGATTGACCGGGACAGTTCAAGACGGCGCCGCACAACTAGGGCCATGAAATCCTAGGTGAAAAGGGGGATGCTGGACAGATATAAACAAGCAAAAACAGTGGTTTGGTGCCTCCCCTGGGCACCATCATAACCCTGAATACCGAAATGGATTCCCACTTGGCATCAGGTCCCAATCATATGCTTGAGGCCGTCAGGCGCGCGTGATGCACGGTGCCGATCTGACGGGGTGTTGATGCGCACCCTTCTTGGGCTGACGGTCGCGCAGATGGAACGGCTGCGGTCGTTTGTCGGGCCGGTCGTCTGATCTTCTTCTACCCCGAAAAGCCACGGCAAGCCGCGGGTCGGTGACCGCCGGGGCTTGAGCGACATAATCTTATTTGAGCGCAATGGGTTGCGATCGCGTGACGAGCTTGCGGAGGATGGCCCGGCAAGGACCTTCTACTCCGGTTGGAAGCGGTGGAGGCGCGCGGCAGCGCGCATCGGTCGGAGCGCTTCCACCAACGGGGAGTCGTCGCGCAGACCGTGGCGGGGCTGGCCTCCGGCGGGGGCCGCGAAAAAGTGGCGATCTGACTGAAGGCGCAGCGAACAGCCCTGAGCCTGTGGGAGAGTGGGGCGGAGACGCCAGCGAGCCGGTGGATCGATGGGCCGCCAAACCGGGGTCTGGCGACAAGCGCGGGCGCCTGATCGGGCGCATGAAAGGCGGGCCGAACACCACGCTCAATGCGGCGACAGACGCCCGGTGCCGGATGTGAGTGTCAATGAGCTTGCCCCTGGCGCCTGGCCGCATATCGCAACAGATCGCCGTCAGCGATGTTGATCCCATGCCGGACCTGCGGATGCACCGGGGCCTCCGGGGGTCACCGTGGGCCATCGGGTGGCTGCGGGGGGGAGGCCGGCGGCGTGTGGTCACGCCCTGGGGCGGGAGGCGGGGCGCCGGTTTCGGTGTCTTGCGGCGAATCAGGGTTAACGCGTTGATTTTCCGGAAAACGGCCTTTCGGTATCACGTCGGTATTGCGTCGGTATTGCGTCGGTGCGGAAAACCTTGACCGGGGCCGGAGCGGAGTGTGACAGCACCGCGCGCCGGGGGTGGCGGGGGTTGAGGGAAGGTGAACGGGGAGGAAAGTGGAAGGCCGGGCATGGAATGGCTCGACAGGTCGCACAGTCAGCGTGGAGCCGTTCAGACACGCAACGACTGGAAGTCGAGGACTGCGCCGGCCCAGCCGCTGGCCGCCTCCGGGTTTGCATGGGTCAACCGGTCGAACGAAGGGTGAGAAGCGTTCAACCAAGGCCTTGCAGGTTACAGCGCTGCTCAGCCTTTATTCAGGAAGTCAACGTGGTCTTGCCAGACCGGGCGATAGCCCAACGATAGAAGACTCCTCCGACATAATTCGCAATCCAGACAGCGGGTATTCCGTTAGCTGCAATCATTAACATGGCAAGCGGTAACTCCTTCAGGGCTTGTTCGAGCGATTCAAGGTCCCCGCCACCGGTATAGAGGTCCCAGAAGACTATAAACAAAAAAAACCCGATGACATGAATACAAAACGCCGCAGTCATGATCTTTGCATGACGGTGGGGCGATGTGTTCCGAAAAAAGAGGCCAAAGAGAATACAGGATAATCCATAAAGACTGATGAAATAGAACATTGCAGCCCCGAAGGCCGCGGCAATAAGATTTTCGAAAACATCATCAAGTAGCTCTGCGCCCGTAGAAAAAGCAAAAATCAAAAGAATAACCCCGGAGATTCCCATTTCCAGAAATCGCTCGATCATCCACGTGATCGCCCGCCAAAGAATTTGTGATACAGAGGTCTTCAATACAAACCTCCGTTCGCCATACAATCCAAATCGCAGGAGTGCGTCGGGGGCATGACTGTACCATTGCTTCCAGATGTGACACTGTCGGTTGCCTGCTGTGCGACCTGGGTCGCCTGCATGCCGATCGCAACCCTGTCATTCTCGTTCGCGAAGTCGATGTCGCGGCCAAGCGCTGCCCTGACCGGAGCAAGGACATTTCTTTCGTAGTTCCTGTCGGAGCATGGAATAACCCAGGACTGGCACATTAACCACGCACCCACTCTTGGGCCTCGACTGTTCAAGAGATCATTAACGTCAGTCACAAACGCATCATAAGCATCCGGATCAACCGATGCGAGACCATTCAGATACGCCTGAACCTGACTTTGCTCGAAACGCACGATATCTGCGGTCAGTGTCGGTCCAGACAGTTCGCCCGAAAGTATCCTTTCATAGATTCTCTGGTTCGAGCTTTCCAGAACACCGCTCAGGTCTTTCAGAAAGCGATCCGTGTTCCGTTGCA
>JBEIDZ010000344.1:0-3353 GCA_040383215.1 Paracoccaceae bacterium
CGACAGCCTCACTCTGGCCGCCCGTTTGCGGCCTGATCACGGCAGCCATCCGGGCGGTGTCGCGCGGGCCTGTCACGGGCGGTTCAGCCATGGCACGCGCCATGCGCCGCGCATCAAGCTCAGAGCCGATCCTCGCCTGCATCCCCTGTGCAGCCTGAACCGAAGCCACGGCTCCCCTGCCGGTCAACCGGAGGGCAAGGTCAAAGCTCTGGATCAGCCCCCGCACCAGAAACTGCCGGATCGCGCGCAGTTCCTGCACCGAAAACCCCGCCACATAAAAAAGGATGGCCACCATCCCCAACCCAAGGCCAAGCGACAGGAGCCTGACCCCGATTCCGGGTCCGAACGGCAGGACCGTCAGCAGCATACCCAGCACCGTATCGCCGAAAAGCCCGCCAAGCCCGAAGTTGTGCTGCCAGCCCGTACCAGGCACCAGCGTGCCACAGTAAATCGCCGCCAGCGCCACCGCGATCGGGGCAAGGACAGACCGCCCGGGCACACGGTCTTCGCCGCGGTGGGTTGACAAACGCACACCCCAGGCCGCGAACAGCACCGGTATCGTCCAGGCCGCCACACCCACGATCATGATCAGCGGATGGGCAAGCGACGCGCCGAAACGCCCCATCCAGTTCTGGACCGGCGCATCCGTCGCCACCAGCCAGTTCGGATCGTCCGGCGTATAGGTCCCGATCATCAGCGCCGCCATCGCCGCCAGCGCAAGGCAGCCAAGCCCCAGAAGCTCCTTGCCGCGCTTCTCGATCGCAGCCTGCGTCGTGCTGTCCAGAAGCGGATCGCGTCCCCGTGTCTGATAGGCCATGTGTTCCGTCCCTATCCGTAAAGGCAGTCCCTGAGCAGCGTGAGTCCGCGCTGCATCTCCTGCGTCGGGGCAACCATCGCCACCCTGACATATCCCTTGCCCGGGTTCTGTCCGTCGACCTCGCGCGACAGATATCCCCCCGGCAGCACCCTGACCCCGGTCTCGCGCCAGAGCTTCAGCGCCGCGGCCTCGCCATCATCGACCGGCAGCCACAGAAAGAATCCCGCCGGCGGCGGCTCATAGCCCGGCACATCGCCCAGCACCGCATCGGCCACCCTGTATTTCTGGCCGTAAAGCGCGCGGTTCTCCGCCACATGCGTCTCGTCGGCCCAGACCCGCTCGGCCACCCGCTGCAACGGCAGCGGCAGCGGTGCGCCCGCATAGCTGCGCAACTGCCGCATCCGCGCGATCCCCTCCGGCCCGCCACAGACGAACCCCGACCGCAGCCCCGGCAGGTTCGACCGCTTCGACAGCGAATGGAACGCCATCACCCGCTCGGGGTCCGCCCCCGCCTCGGCCACGACCTCAAGCACGCCAACCGGCGGCACATCCCGCCAGATCTCGGCATAGCACTCGTCCGCCAGGATCGTGAAATCATGCCGCTCGGCCAGCGCGATCAGCCCCCGCCAGTAATCGCGCGACGCTACCGCCCCCTGCGGATTGGCCGGAGAGCAGAGATAGACCAGCGCCGTCCGCTCAAGCACCTCTGCCGGCAGCGCGGCGAAATCGGGCAGATGCCCCGTCTCCCGGACGGCCGGCACGCAGACCGGCTCGGCGCCCACCGAAAGCGCCGCCACCGCATAGACCTGATAGAACGGATTGGGCATCAGCACGACCGGCCGCCGCCCCCGCTTCGTCTCGGGGCAAAGCGCCATCGCCGCGTTGTAAAGCCCCTCACGCGTCCCGTTCAGCACCATCAGCCGCTCGGGCCCGACCGTCACGCCATAGCGCCGCCCGATCCAGCCCGAAATCGCCGCCAGAAGCTCGGGCGTCCCCTCGTTCGGCGGATAATTCCCGAACCCGTCCAGGTTCGCGGCCAGCACCTCGCCCACCCAGGCCGGAAAGGCATGCTGCGGCTCGCCGATCGTCATTGCGATCGGCTCTCCCCCCGGCGCATGCCCGTCCAGAAGCTTCCGCAGACGCGGAAACGCATAGTCCGGTAGGTCCGAAAACCGCTCGGGAAACGCCATTGCTGCCTCATGTCCGGGGTCATGACGCCCCGGTTGCGGCAAACTTAGGCGCAGAGTCGCGCCACTGTCCAGAAATTCGGTTCCGGATCAGCAGCCTCGCACGCCCGCGGTGTGGCTTTTACGCCGGCCCCCGCCACCCTATTCCGCGGCATGCGCGGCCACAAAGGGCGCTTCCTCCCGGTAAAGATAGTCCCGCGTCAACGGCACTGCATCCTTGCGGCGGGCCAGCTGCAACTGGAAGACCACCTGATGCCCCGCGACAAAGCTCATCTCGGCCGCAATCAGATAGAACCGCCACATCCGGCAGAACCGGTCGTCATACAGCGCCCGCGCCTCGTCGATGCGGGCCACGAACCGGTCATGCCAATGCCGCAGCGTCATCGCATAATGATGCCGCCAGACCTCGATATCGGTCTGCTCGATCTCTTCCTTCTCGATCGCTGCCGCCATCTCCGACAGCGCCGGACAATAGCCACCCGGAAAGATGTACTTCGTGATCCAGGGCCCGCTCGCCGTCGGCTGCCTCAGCCGCCCGATCGTATGGATCAGCGCCACGCCATCGGGGGTCAGCAGATCTCGCACCTTGCCGAAATACTCCCGATAATGCGGCACGCCCACATGCTCGAACATGCCGACCGACACGATCCGGTCAAACGGCCCCTCGACCTTGCGGTAATCCATCAGATGGAACTCGACCCGGTCCGCCAGCCCCGCCGCCGCCGCCCGTTCCCGGGCGACCTTGATCTGCTCCTGCGACAGCGTCACACCCACCACCCGCGCGCCGAAATCGCGCGCCAGAGTCAGCGCCATCCCGCCCCAGCCGCAGCCGATGTCCAGCACCCGCATCCCCGGCTCGATCAGAAGCTTGCCGGCGATGTGCGCCTTCTTGGCGGCCTGGGCCTCTTCCAGCGTCATCCCGGGATCGCGGAAATAGGCGCAGGAATACTGCTTGTCCGCGTCCAGAAACAGATCGTAAAGCGCACCCGACAGGTCATAGTGATGCGCGACATTCGCCTGCGAACGGTGCGCCGGGTTCCACTGGTCGAAGCCGCGCTTCAGACCCCGCACCCGCCCCGCCAGCCCGGCCCAAAGCGGCATGTACTCCGTCCGGGACTGATTGCCGATCAGCATGCCGAGGATACCCCGCAGATCGTCCCTCTCGATCAGCAGCGTGCCGTCCATGTAGCCCTCGCCAAAGGCGAGGTCCGGCGACAGGCAAAGCATGCGCGGCAGGTCCGGGTCCGTCAGCGTGATCGCATGGACCTGTTCCCCCGATCCGGCACGGATCACCTTGCCCGATGGCAACGTGACCGTCAGGGTCCCGACCTGCACGAACCTCTTCAGAA
>JBEIDZ010000345.1:0-3269 GCA_040383215.1 Paracoccaceae bacterium
AGGCCAGCGAATACAATGTCGAACGGGCCCAGCGCGGCATCGTCTATATCGACGAGGTCGACAAGATCACGCGGACGTCCGACAATCCGTCGATCACGCGGGATGTGTCGGGCGAGGGCGTGCAGCAGGCGCTGCTGAAGATCATGGAGGGCACGATCGCAAGTGTTCCTCCGCAAGGGGGGCGCAAGCACCCCCAGCAGGAATTCCTTCAGGTCGACACGACCAACATCCTTTTCATCTGCGGCGGAGCGTTTGCCGGGCTCGAACGGATCATCGGCCAGCGCGCCAAGGGCACAGGGATGGGTTTCAACGCCACCGTCCGTGCGCCCGACGACCGTGGCGTGGGCGAGGTCTTCAAGGAACTGGAGCCGGAGGATCTGCTGAAATTCGGCCTGATCCCCGAATTCGTCGGCCGTCTGCCGGTCATCGCGACGCTGACCGACCTGGACGAGTCGGCACTGGTAAAGATCCTGACCGAGCCGAAGAACGCGCTGGTCAAACAGTATCAGCGGCTTTTCGAAATCGAGGATACGAGGCTCACCTTCACCGACGAGGCGCTCAAGGCCATCGCCAAGCGGGCGATCGACCGCAAGACCGGCGCGCGTGGCCTGCGCTCGATCATGGAAGACATTCTGCTCGACTCGATGTTCGATCTGCCCGGACTGACGAGCGTCACCGAGGTCGTGGTCAACGAAGAGGCGGTGAGCCCCACGGGCAAGCCGCTGATGATCCATGCCGAGGAGAAAAAGGGCAAGGCCTCGGTCGGGTAAGTTCAGCCGGCATAGTCCTGCGCACCGACCGGCTCGGCCCAGGTGACGGAATGGCCGTCCTGCGCCTCCTGGATCGCCAGATGCGACATGGCGCTGTCGGGGTCGGCGCCGTGCCAGTGGCGTTCATGCGGGGCGAACCAGACTGTGTCGCCGGGGCCGATGCGCAGGACCGGCCCGCCGGCACGTTGGGCCCTGCCCCGGCCCGACAGGACGTGGATTGCCTGCCCCAGGGGATGCGTATGCCAATGCGTCCGCGCCCCGGGGGCAAAGCTCACCAGCGACGCCCGCAGACGCGAAGGCTCTGCCGCGTCGACCAGCGGCTCCATCGTGACATCGCCGGTGAACCATTCGGCTGGTCCCTTGCGCAGAGGCCGCGCGTCGGCCGGCAGGTAGTCCATCGCTTTTTCCCTTCCGCTGATGCGCTTTGCCTGACATGACATAGACCGATGGGAGACATCCCGAAAGGCAGGTGTCGCGCGGCCGCCCCTGCCCGCCGGTGCACGGAAAAAGGCCGCCCGGGGAGAGGCCATGGTCCGCCGGATCGTTTCCACCGGATCGCCCTTCGAGGCGCAGATCGGCTATTCCAGGGCTGTCCTTTGCGACGGCTGGGTCTTTGTCGCCGGAACCACCGGTTACGATTATGCAACGATGACCCTGCCCGATGGCGTCACCGAACAGTGCCGCAACGCGCTGGCCACGATTGCCCGCGCCCTGGCCGAGGCCGGGGCTTCGTTCGACGATGTCGTGCGGGTCAGATACATCCTGCCCGACCGTACGCTCTGGCCCGCGTGCTGGCCGATCGTGGCGGCGGCCTTTGCGACCGCCCGCCCCGCGGCGACGATGATCGTGGCCGGCCTGCAGGAACCGGACATGAAGATCGAGATCGAAGTGACGGCCCGCTTGCCCGAACCTCAGATCCCGTGATCGAGATTTGCGCCGCCGATGATCACCTCGTTGAAGGCGGCACCGAGCAGCACGAGAAAAGCGCTGATATAGAGCCACATCATGAGGGCAACCACGGCCCCGATCGAGCCGTAGATTTCGTTGTAGCTGTCGAAGCGTGCCAGATAGGCCGAAAAGAGCGCCGACGCGGCGAGCCAGAGGATGATCACGAGGACTGCCCCCGGTGTGACCCAGGCGAGCCTGATGCGTCCGTTGGGACCGAAACGGTAGAGAATCCCGAGAGCGAGCAGCAGGGCCACCAGGGCGACCAGCCATCGGACGGCCTCGAGAAGCCAGGCCGTGGATGGGCCGATGGGGGCGAGGGCGATGAGGATCGGCGCGATGATCACCGCAAACAGCCCCGTGATCCCGATCGCGATGAGCGAGAGCGTGATCAGGATCGACACCAGCGCATGCAGGAGCCCCCCGCGATTGGGGATTTCGTGGATCGCGTTCAGCCCCTGCACCAGCGACGCGACGCCCGCCCGCGCCGACCAGAGCGCGAGCAGAAGCGATATGATCGTCGCCCAGCCAAGCGTGCCGCCTTGGGCCGTCACAAGCCGGTGCACCTGATCGGTGATGAGTTCGTCCGCCCCCGGCGGCATCACATCGTCGAAGTACGACAACTGTTCCTCGACAACGACGGGGTCTGCGACCAGCCCGAAGATCGCGATGAGGGCTCCGAGCGCGGGGAAGATCGCGAACATCCCGAAGAAAGCCACGCCCGCCGCCATCAGCCCCATGTGCGTCCGATCTGCCATTGCGGCAACCTGTCCGACCGCGCCCCAGATCGTCGCCCAGTAGCGCCAGAAGTGATGCCAGAAGCGTCCCATATCGGTGCCATCCGTGCCGCGCCCCCGGACCGAAAGCAATCGGTTTTCACCGTGGACGGGAACCGGCCGGGCTCTGATCCCGACGTCAGGCGCGACGGGGCTGTTGCCGGGTTCGCCTTTGAGCTTATGATTGCGCCATGACCATGACCGAGGCCACCCATCCGCTTGACCGCGACACCGTCGCGCGCCTGCTGTCGGCAAGCCATGACGATCCCTTTGCGGTACTTGGCCCGCACAAGCACGGTCGCACGACCTGGCTCACCGCCATCGACCCGGGTGCGGCCCGGCTCTCTGCCCTGATCGGAGAGGCGGAGCATCCCCTGCACCGCGTCGACGGCGCCCTGTTTTGCGGCAAGGTGCCCGGCGGCAAAGCCTACAGGCTCAGGGGCACGGGCGCCGATGGTGCGACCTGGACCTATGATGACGCATTCCGTTTCGGCCCGGTCCTGACCGAACTGGACGAATATCTCCTCGGCGAAGGCACGCATCAGGACCTCTGGCACGCGCTTGGCGCGCATGTGACCCAGCATGAAAGCGTCGCAGGCACGCATTTTGCTGTCTGGGCGCCGAATGCGGTCCGGGTCAGCGTCGTGGGTGACTTCAACGCCTGGGACGACCGCCGCCACCCGATGCGGCGGCGCGGCGGGACCGGAGTCTGGGAGATATTCGTGCCCGGTGCGGCGGACGGTGCCGCCTACAAATACGCCATCCTTGGCCCGCATGG
>JBEIDZ010000346.1:0-3259 GCA_040383215.1 Paracoccaceae bacterium
GAGATGGCCCATGCGGCGGGGCTGTCGGTCACATTCATGGCGAAATACGCGACAGACCGGGCGGGATCGTCGAGCCATATCCACCAGTCGCTGTGGCAGGGGGGCAAGCCCGCCTTCTTTGATCCCGATGCCGCACATGGCATGTCAGAGGTGATGCGGCATTACCTGGCCGGGCTTCTGGCCCATGCCGATGACGTGACCTGTTTTCTCGCGCCCTACATCAACAGCTACAAGCGGTTCACGGTCGGCATGTTCGCGCCGACACGGGCGGTCTGGTCGACCGACAACCGCACGGCGGGCTATCGCGTCTGCGGCGAGGGGACCAGGGCGGTGCGGGTGGAGTGCCGGGTCGGGGGGGCGGACCTCAACCCCTACCTCGCGCTGGCCGCGCAGCTTGCTGCGGGGCTGACCGGGATCGAACAGAAGCTCCCCCTCGAGCCCGAGATGCAGGGCGACATGTACCAGGCCGAGGGTGCGCGCTACATCCCGCGCAACCTGCGCGCGGCGGCGCAGGCGCTGCAAGGGTCGCAGATGCTGCGCGCGAGTTTCGGCGACGATGTGGTGGAGCACTACCATCGCGCCGCCGAATGGGAGATATCCGAGCAGGACCGCATCGTGATGGACTGGGAACTGATGCGCGGGTTCGAACGTGCCTGACCAGAGGTCAGGCGGGAGGACGATATGACGAGCATGATCAGGTGCATCTCGCCCGTGGACGGGCGGGTCTATGCAGAGCGGCCCGCGCTGTCGCCCGAGGCGGCGGATGCAGGCGTGGCGCGGGCGCGGGCGGCGCAGATGGGCTGGGCCGCGCGGCCCCTGGACGAGCGGCGCCGGCTGGTGCTGGCGGGAATCGCGGCCTTGAACGAGCGCAAGGGGCCGATTGTCGAGGAACTGGCCTGGCAGATGGGCCGGCCCACGCGCTTTGGCGGGGAATTCGGCGGCGTGAACGAACGTGCGGCCTATATGGCCGGGATCGCGGAGGAGGCGCTGAAGCCGCTGGTCGCCGAGGAGAGCGACCGGTTCACGCGGATGATCGAGCGCGATCCGGTAGGCGTGGTCTTTGTCATCGCGCCCTGGAACTATCCCTATCTCACCGCGCTCAACACCATCGTGCCGGCGCTGATCGCGGGCAATGCGGTGATCCTCAAGCACGCCTCGCAGACGCTGCTGGTCGGCGAAAGGCTGGCCGAGGCGATGCAGGCGGGCGGGGTGCCGGCCGATGTGTTCCAGAACATCGTTCTTGACCATGCCGGGACCGAGCGGCTGATCGCGGCGCGGTCCTTCGGCTTCGTGAACTTCACCGGGTCGGTCGCGGGCGGCGCAGCGATCGAGCGGGCGGGGGCGGGAACCTTCACGCCGATGGGCCTCGAGCTTGGCGGCAAGGACCCCGGGTATGTCATGGCCGATGCCGATCTTGACTGGGCGGTCGACGTGCTGATGGACGGCGCGATGTACAATGCCGGCCAGTGCTGCTGCGGGATCGAGCGGGTCTATGTCCACGAGAGCCTCTTTGACGACTTCGTCGGCAAGGCTGTGGCCTGGGTGAACGGGTTGAAGCTGGGCAACCCTTTCGATGCCGAAACGACGCTTGGCCCCATGGCGAATGTCCGCTTTGCCCGGACCGTGCGCGACCATGTCGCCGAGGCGGTCGCAAAGGGCGCCCGACCGCTGATCGAGAAGCAGAATTTCCCCGCCGACGATGGCGGGGCCTATGTCATGCCGCAGGTGCTGGTGAATGTGGACCATTCGATGAAGGTCATGATGGAAGAGACCTTCGGCCCTGTCGTCGGCATCATGCCCGTCCGGGACGATGACGAGGCGCTGCGGCTGATGAACGACTCACCCTATGGGCTGACGGCGAGCCTCTGGACGAAGGACCCCGACCGTGCGCTTGCGCTTGGCCGGCGGATCGAGACGGGGACGGTGTTCCTGAACCGCGCCGATTATGTCGATCCGGCGGTCTGCTGGACCGGGTGCAAGGATACCGGCCGCGGCGGGGCGATGTCCGTGCTGGGCTATCACGCGGTCACGCGGCCGCGATCCTATCATTTCCGCAAGGTGAAGCCATGAACGTACCTTCTGCCAACTGGTCCTACCCGACAGCGATCAGGTTCGGCGCAGGCCGCATCAGGGAGATCGGCGCGGCCTGCGCCCAGGCGGGAATCAGGCGGCCGCTGCTGGTGACCGACCGCGGGCTCGCGCGGATGGCGATCACGGCGCGCACGCTCGACCTTCTCGAGCAGGCGGGGCTTGGCCGCGCGGTCTTTGCCGAGGTGGACCCCAATCCCAACGAGCTGAACCTCGCGGCCGGCTTGGCGGCCTACAGGGCGGGTGGCCATGACGGGGTCGTGGCCTTCGGCGGGGGATCGGGGCTTGATCTGGCCAAGATGGTGGCCTTCATGTCGGGCCAGACGCGCCCGATCTGGGATTTCGAGGATATCGGCGACTGGTGGACGCGGGCCGACCCGGCCGGCATTGCGCCCGTCGTCGCGGTGCCGACCACGGCCGGCACGGGGTCCGAGGTGGGGCGGGCGAGCGTCATCACCAATTCGCAGACCCATGTGAAGAAGATCATCTTCCATCCCAGGGTCCTGCCGGCGGTGGTGATTGCGGACCCCGAACTGACCGTGGGCATGCCGCCGCACATCACGGCCGGTACCGGGATGGATGCCTTTGCGCATTGTCTGGAGGCCTACTGTTCGCCCTTCTTTCACCCGATGAGCGCGGGCATCGCGCTCGAAGGGATGCGGATCGTCAACACCTTTCTGCCGCGCGCATGGGCGGACGGGACCGACCTCGAAGCGCGGGCGCAGATGATGGCGGCGGCGGCGATGGGGGCCGTGGCCTTCCAGAAAGGCCTGGGCGCGATCCATGCGCTGAGCCATCCGGTGGGGGCGATCTACAACACCCATCACGGCACGACGAATGCCGTGGTGATGCCGGCCTGCCTGCGCTTCAACCGGCCGGCGATCGAGGACAAGATTGGGGCGGTTGCGGCCTATCTGGGCATCGGCGGCGGGTTCGGCGGCTTTGCCGCACGGGTTGCGGAACTGAACTCGCTGTTCGGCTTTCCGGGTGGACTGGCCGCGATGGGGGTCGAGGCATCGCGGATCGACGAGCTTGCGGCGATGGCGATCGAGGATCCCAGTGCGGGCGGCAATCCCGTGACCATGACGCGCGAGAACACGCGGGCGCTGTTTGCCGATGCAATGTGATGCCCCGGGAGTGAGATGATCGACGGCGCCGCTGTCGGGGGGCC
>JBEIDZ010000347.1:0-3247 GCA_040383215.1 Paracoccaceae bacterium
CCCTCCTGCCCGCCAAGAAGCGCAACTGCCCGGGCGCGCTGCGCATCGGCCACGATCTGCAGGGACCGATCCGGCGCGACAAGGGTGAAATATCCCTGGATCGGCTGGTCAGACCGGCCGACTGCCTGACGGAAGTCGGCCAGAAAACGCCGGTGCGCGCCGTCTGCCAGCGCACCGAGCAGCGGGTCCGGTCCGGGCGGCAGGAGACCGGAGGTCGAGAGCGCGATGGCGCGGGATGCATGGCGGCAAAGCTGCCACCGCCCCGCCCTGCGTTCCAGATGCAGGTCGATGACCCCGACATGGCTGCCGTTGAACCCCGGCATGACCGCCGGCTTGCCATGCAGCGTGCCCGCTGCGGGATCGACGGCCGTGGTCCGCTCGAAGCCGGGCCCGGGAAAGACCTGGTGGGTGTGCCCCGCCACCACGGCGTCGATGCCGGGAATCGCGGCCAGCGGAACGGCCGCGTTTTCCATCCCGTCGACGGCGGTATCGGCACCGATCCCGGTATGGGCCAGCGCCACGACGAGGTCGGCACCGGCAGCGCGCAGCCCTGGGACGATCTCGGCAGCGGTCGCGCAGATGTCGCGGGTGGTAACGGAACCGTCCAGAGCGGCCCTGTCCCAGCGGGCAATCTGGGGCGGCGCAAGGCCGATGACTCCGACCTGGATGGGGATCGGCTGGCCCTGCGCATCGGTCAGCATCCGGTCAATCAGGACAGCCGGCGGCACGACCGGCCTGCCGTCAGAGCCCAGGACATTCGCCGACACGACCGGAAAGCTGGCCTGCGCAAGGGCACCGGTCAGGAACGGAAGCCCGTAATTGAATTCGTGATTGCCAAGCGTGGCCGCGTCATAGCCCAGCGCATTCATCGCCGCGATCATCGGATGGATGGCCGGCGGAACCTCCGGCCTGCTTTCGGCGACCCAGTCCGACAGCGGGCTACCCTGCAGAAAATCGCCGTTGTCGAACAAAAGCGCATTCGGAACGGCGGCCCGCAGGATGCGGATCAGCATCGCGGCCCGGGCAAGACCGGTATGCGGCGAGGGCCGGTCGGCAAGATAATCCCAGTCGAGAAGCCGGAAATGCAGGTCGCTCGTCGCCAGCAGGCGAAGCTGGGCCTGGCGGCGGTCAGCACTCAGCCGGAAGGGATGCCGCAGGTTCACTCTGGCCCCATGCCCCGAGTCGCGATCACGCAGTCGTGATATCTACAACTTTTGGTTGTGTTTGGCGAGTCCGAATCATGGAATGCCGGCATTGCCCACAGGTCACAAGGCTGGCAGTCTGCAGGCATGGGCGCAGGTCTTTCCAGTCTGATCACCTTCGGCGGGTCCGACCTGGACCGCGCCGCGCACCTTCGCGGGGACGCGGCGTCCCTGTCCGCGCTTGAAGCGCGCCCCGGGGCCCGGGCGATCGTGCTCTGGCGCGGCAAGCCGCTGATCGATGGCCCGGCCGGGCAGGCCAGCCTTGCGGCTGTCCATCCCGGTCACCCGGTCCTTGCCCGGTCCCCGGGGACGAAGGTCTTTCTCGGGCGCGAAGGGGATGAAGGCCGCTGGGCACAGGACCTGTCGGACTGGGAGCCGGAGGAAGGCGTCGCGGCATCGCTCGGCGCCTTTCTGGACCCTTCGGAACAAAGCCACCCGGGCCTTCCGGCCGGCACGCGCTTTGCCGAACTGCGCGGCGTGATGACGCAGATCACCGCGCGCGAGGCCGAACTCGCAGCAACGGCCAAGGCGATCCTCGGCTGGCACGACACGCATGGCTTCTGCGCCCGCTGCGGCACCGCCTCGGCGATCGTGATGGCTGGCTGGCAGCGGACCTGCCCCGACTGCGGGGCGCATCATTTCCCGCGGACAGACCCTGTGGTCATCATGCTGATCACGCATGGAAACGCCGTGCTTCTGGGCCGCAGTCCGGGCTGGCCGCCGGGGATGCACTCCCTGCTCGCCGGTTTTGTCGAACCGGGCGAGACGGTAGAGGCTGCGGTCCGGCGCGAGGTGAGGGAGGAGACCGGCGTGCAGGTCGGCCGGGTCGGATTCGTGGCAAGCCAGCCCTGGCCCTGGCCGGCCTCTCTCATGCTCGGCTGCCGGGGCGAGGCGCTGACGACCCGGATCACCCCCGACCCGGCCGAGATCGAATCGGCGCTCTGGGTCAGCCGCGAACGGATGGCCCTTGTCGCGGCGGGCCACGATCCCGACATCAGGCCCGCACGCCGTGGTGCGATCGCGCATCACCTGCTGCAACTGTGGCTTGCGGGACATCTGGACGGCCCGCCGTGAACGCAGGGGAGAGCCCGAGGTGAAGATCGAATACCACGAGGACGTGAACGCGCCGGCGGAATTCGTGTACCGCCGTCTTACCGACGTGGCGCGCCACGAACGTCAGGCGCAGGCACGCGGGGCCACGGTCACGCGGGTGGGCGCCGTTACGGCTGTCGTTGCGGGCGCGGCCTGGGACATTGCCTTCGACTACCGCGGACGCCGGCGCGAGGGGAAAGTCGCGATCGCAGGGCTGACGCCGCCGCAGCGGATCGTGCTCGATGCGTCAAGCGGCGGGCTCGACATCCGCATCGTGATCAGCCTCGTCGCGCTGTCGCCGCGGATCACGCGGGTTCAGGTCTCGGCCAATCTTGTCGCACGGACGATCACGGCCAAACTGCTGGTGCAGTCGCTCCGGCTTGCGCATGGGTCGGTGACGTCGCGGCTGCAACGGCGGCTGAGGGGCATGTGCGACGAGATCGACACGGCCTATGCCCGGCGTCAGGCCGACCGCGAAGCAACCTGACCGTCGCGCCTCGGCGGGCGGCGGGTCTCAGCCGTCCCGCCGGGCCCTTGCGGCGGGATAGACGCCCATCAGGCGGATGTGGTCGGTGAAATAGGCCAGTTCCTCCATCGCGCGCGCCACGGGTGCGTCGTCGGGATGGCCTTCGATTTCGGCATAGAACTGGGTCGCGGTGAAACGCCCGCCCACCATGTAGCTTTCCAGCTTGGTCATGTTGACCCCGTTGGTCGCGAACCCGCCCAGCGCCTTGTAAAGCGCGGCCGGAATGTTGCGGACACGGAAGACGAAGCTTGTCATCATTCCCGTCGCGCCGCGCCGGCTCAGGTCAGGCTCGCGCGCCATGATCAGAAAACGCGTGGTATTGTCGTCATTGTCCTCGACATGGGCGGCCAGCACGTCGAGCCCATGGATCTCGGCCGCGATTTCAGAGGCGAAGGCGGCCTCGGCCTTGTCGGCCAGGCGGGCAACC
>JBEIDZ010000348.1:0-3229 GCA_040383215.1 Paracoccaceae bacterium
CCGCCCGGAACTGACCCTCCGCAGGCCCCGGCTTGATCGACATCAAGGCACCCTGCCCCCGTTTGCGTCATCGATCAGAGCCAGACGCGCAAAAGGCCAAAGGAGGTGCCGCCGATGTCCCACACGCCGCACGAACTGCACGAGGAATTCCCCGGCCATGCCGCCCGGATGACCGAGCTGAAGGCAACCGACCAAGCCTATGCCGCGCTCGCCGACCGCTACCACGCCCTCAACCGCGCCATCCACCGCGCCGAAACCGATCTCGAGCCGACCTCCGACGATCACCTGACCGAAATGCGCCGCGAACGCCTGCACCTCAAGGACCGCATCTGGGCCCGCCTGCGCGAACCCGCCGCCTGACGCCCCCCTGATCGGGGGCCGACCTCACGCCTCAGGACGTCCCGGCCGCCGCCGTGACAAAGCCTTCAAAGAAGGTGTCGGCCATCCCCTTGGCAAAGCCGCCGATGATCCGGTTGCCAAGCTGCGCGAGCTTGCCGCCCACCTGCACGTCGGCCGTGTAGGTCAGTTCCGTCCCGCCCTCGACATCGGCGAGCCGCACATCCGCCGCCCCCTTGGCAAAGCCCGCGACCCCGCCCTTGCCCTCGCCCGAAATCGTGTAGCTTTCGCCCGGCACCACGTTCGACAGCCGCACCTCGCCCTTGAAGGTCGCCTTCACCGGGCCGACCTTCTGCACCACCGTCGCGGCCAGCCCCGTCTCCGCGCTGCCCGTCAGTTCGGTGCAGCCCGGGATGCAGCCCTTCAGCACCGCGGGGTCGTTGAGCAGCGCCCAGACCCGCGCACGCGGCGCCGGTATCACCTTCGTTCCTTCAAGCTGCATCCCGCCCTCCCGCATGCTGTCGGACCATGATTCCCCGCCGTCCGCGCCGATGCAACCAACTCCGCGCGCCCGGCTGCGCTCAGCCGCCCGCCCCGCCGTCGCGCCGGATCACCAGAAGGATCGCGACCCCCGCCAAGACCGAGGTCGCGAACATGATCGCCTGCAAGGGCAGCGCCCCCGTCTCGGGCGTCAGCATCGCGCCCGCCAGCGCCGCCATCGCCGCGCCCCCGCCGATCATGATCGCCCCGCCCAGCCCGCTGGCCGTGCCCGCAAGGTCGGGCCGCACCGACAAGAGCCCCGCCGTCGCCGCCGGCAGCATCATCCCGTTGCCAAGCCCCAGAAGCGTGCAGAACCCGAAGAAGACAAGCGGATGCACCACACCCAGCAGCGACAGGATGAGCGACAGCCCAAGTCCCGTCGCCGCGACCGCCGTTCCCATCAGCGCCATCCGGTTCACGCCCGTCCGCGTCACGAATCGCCCCGATATGAAATTGCCCAGCGCATAGCCCACCGCGGGCGAGCCGAGCGCGAGCCCCGTCCAGACCGGCGACAGATGAAAGACCTCGCCCGCGACAAAGGACGACCCGCCCAGAAGCGCGAAGAAGGCCCCCGATCCGAAGGCCGCGCAGAGCGCATAGCCCCAGAACCGCCGCGATTGCATCAGGTCGGGATAGCCGCGCAACTGCTGCGCGATACCCATGCCCCGGCCCGCAATCGTCTCGCCCTGATCGGCCACGACAAGGGCGAGCGTGGCGAGCCCCAGAACGGCCAGCAGGACGAAATTTGCCCGCCAGCCGAAAATCTCGTCCAGCACGCCCCCGACCATCGGCCCGACCATCGGGATCAGCGCCATCCCCATCGTCACATAGCCGATCATCGAGGCCGCCTTGTCCTGCGGCACCATGTCCCGCACGATGGCGCGCGACAGCACGATCCCCACCGCCACCGCTGCCTGCAGCATCCGGAATGCAAGAAACACCCCCGCCGTCGGCGCCAGCACACAGCCCAGCGTCGCCAGCACAAAGACGCAAAGCGCCCCGATCACCACCGGCCGCCGCCCCAGCCGGTCCGACAGCGGCCCGATCACCATCTGCAAGACCGCCGTGGCCAGCAGATAGCCCGACACCGCAAACTGCATCACCGCATAATCGACGCCGAAATGTTCGGCCATGTGGTTGAGCGAGGGCAGAAACACCGACATCGTCAGCGCCGACAGGCCCGACAGCATCACCAGCGTGAAGATATGGGGCGGTGTCGTACGGTCGAGAAAGCGGATGACGGGAATGTCTGACATGGGCCGCAGCCCTACGCCCGCCCGCCGGCACTGTCCACCGCTGCCCGTGGGCTCAGCACCCGCGCTCAGCCCCGCGCGGCGAAGGGGGCAAAGACGAAGAAGGCGCCAAGCGCGATCAGGGCAAAGCCGGCCACGTGATTCCACCGGATCGCCTCGCCCAGATAAAAGACCGAGAAGAGCACGAAGACCGACAGCGTGATCACCTCCTGGATGGTCTTGAGCTCGGCTGCGCTGAAATGCCCGTGCCCGATGCGGTTCGCCGGCACCTGCAACAGGTATTCGAAGAAGGCGATCCCCCAGCTGACCAGAATCACCAGCATCAGCGGGGCCGCCTTGAATTTCAGATGCCCGTACCAGGCAAAGCTCATGAAGACGTTGGACATCAGCAGAAGGCCGATGGTCGCCACCGGCACCGGAATCTGGGGCATCATGCACTCCCGTCGCTCTGCGGACCGCCCGGTCCCGCAGGGGCGACCCAAACCTCTGCCGGCATTGCCGGTTTGCGCTTCTGCGCCTGCCGCCCTAGACCTATGATGACGCGGCATCAGACAGAGGACCAGCCCGTGAAGGACATCTCCGGCGAACTTGAGGCGCGCCGCGCCGCCGCCCGCATCGGCGGGGGCGAGGCCCGCGTCGCGGCCCAGCACGCCAAGGGCAAGCTCACCGCCCGCGAACGCATCGACCTTCTGCTCGACGAAGGCTCGTTCGAGGAATTCGACATGTTCGTCGCCCATCGCTGCACCGATTTCGGCATGGCCGACACCCGCCCCGCAGGCGACGGCGTGGTGACCGGCTGGGGCACGATCAACGGCCGCCTGACCTATGTCTTCGCCCAGGACTTCACCGTCATGGGCGGCTCGGTCTCGGAAACCCACGGCGCCAAGATCTGCAAGATCATGGACATGGCCGTGCAGAACGGCGCCCCCGTCATCGGCATCAACGATTCGGGCGGCGCGCGCATCCAGGAAGGCGTGGCCTCTCTCGCCGCCTATGGCGAGATCTTCCGCCGCAACATCCTCGCCTCGGGTGTCGTGCCGCAGATCAGCCTCGTCATGGGCCCCTGCGCGGGCGGCGCGGTCTATTCCCCCGCGATGACC
>JBEIDZ010000349.1:0-3198 GCA_040383215.1 Paracoccaceae bacterium
CCCGCGCGACGGGCGAGTCCAGGTCCGGGATATGCGAAAACAGGGGGCGGGCCGTGATACGGCCAGCCCCCTTTTCTTTGGCCGGGCTTTCATTTTCGGCGGTGGGCGCGTAGGCTCCGCACCGGATCAGGATGCGTGGAGGGTGGGCACAGTGGGCGAACCGAGCAAGCCGCTTCTCATCAAGCGTTATGCCAGCCGACGCCTCTACAATACCGAGACGAGCGATTACGTGACGCTGGAGGATATCGCGGGTTTCATCCGTGACGGTCGCGAGGTGCAGATCGTGGACCTCAAGTCTGGCGACGATCTGACCCGGCAGTATCTTCTGCAGATCATCGCCGAACATGAAAGCCGCGGCGAGAATGTGCTGCCGGTGGATGTACTGACTGACCTGGTGCGCAGCTATACCACGCAGGCGGCGTCGATCGTGCCGCAATTCCTGGCGGCGAGTTTCGAGATGCTGCGCGACGGGCAGTCGCGGATGATGGACAGCATGTCCAAGGTCGGGCCGATGGCCGGGCTGCCGGGTCTTGATGCGATGCGCGCCCAGCAGGAGGCCTTTTTCCGGGCGATGACGGCGCCTTTCACCCCGAAGGCCGAGAGTGCCGGGCGCGCGGAGACCGACGATCTGGGCGAGATCAGACAGCAGCTGGCCGAACTGCAGGAGCGGCTTGCTCGCATGGGCAAGTAGGCCGGAGACGCGGGGCTGCCGGGCTCCGGCCAGGTCTTTTGTCGGATGCCCCGAGGGAGCGGGGGCTGAACCGCCCCCGGCCCGGGTCTGGCCTCAGGCAACCTCGGCAAAGACGCGGTCGAGCGCGGTTTCGAGCTTGGCAAACATCTCGTCCATCTGCGGCTCGGTCATGATGAAGGGCGGCGCGAGGACGATGGACTGACCGAGGGGGCGGCAGATCAGCCCCTGGTCGGTGCAGGCATTGGCGATGCGTTCGGAGACCGAGAGGCTGCCGGGGAAGGGGGTCCTGGTGTCCTTGTCCTGCACCGCCTCGAGCGCGCCCATGAGGCCCTTGCCGCGCCATTCGCCGATGTTCTTCTTGCCGGCGAGGTGTTTCAGGCCGGCCTCGAACCGGGGGGTGAGTGCCTTGACGTTGTCGGCGAGGCCCTCGTTCATCACCACGTCGATGGCCTTGAGCGCGATGGCCGAGCCGACGGGATGGCCCGAGGCGGTGAAGCCGTGGGGGAATTCCTCGAACTTTTCGGCGGCTGCCTGGAGGCGGGCGGAGAGATCGGGGCCGAGGATCACGGCGCCCATCGGGAAGAAGCCCGCGGTGAGGTTCTTGGAGGAGATGATCGCGTCGGGCATGAAGTCGTAGGTCTGGCAGCCCCAGGTATTGCCGGTGCGGCCGAAGCCGCAGATGACCTCGTCCGAGATCACCGGGATGGCGTATTTGCGCAGGATCGGGACGATGGCCTGGAAATAGCCCGCCGAGGGGGTGATCACTCCGCCCGCGCCCATCACGGGTTCGGCAAAGAAGCCCGCGATCGTGTCGGGGCCTTCCTTGATGATGGTCGCCTCAAGTTCGCGTGTGAGGCGGGTGGTGAAGGCGGTTTCGGTTTCGCCCGGGTGGCCGAAGCGCCAGTAATGCGGGCAGCCGAGGTGGAGAAAGCCCGGTAGCGGCAGGCCGAAGACGGAATTGTAGGGCTTGCCCGTCATCGAGGCCGCGACGGCGGTGACGCCGTGATAGGCGTTGATCCGGGTGAGGATCTTGCGCCGTTGCGGATTGCCTTCGGAGGCGTGCAGGAACCACAGCATCTTGACCATAGTGTCGTTCGCCTCGGAGCCGGAATTGGTGTAGAACACCTTGCCGTCTGCGAAGGGCGAGACTTCGACGAGCTTTTCGGAGAGCATCACCGTCTGGTCGGCCATGCGGCCGAAGAAGGCGTGGTAGCCCGGGAAGCGCGCATATTGTTCCTGGGCGGCGGCGATGAGGCCGGGGTGGTCGAAGCCTGCGACCATGTTCCAGAGGCCGGAATTGGCGTCGAGATATTGCCGGCCGTGGACGTCATAGATGTAGGGCCCGCGGCCATGGGTGAGAACGACCGCACCGCGGGCATGGATCGTGGGCAGGTCGGTGAAGCCGTAGAGGGAATGCGCGTCGGCCCGCGATTCCCAGCTGTTGGCGATGTCTTCTGGCATGATGAACCCCTGTCGGAATTGGGCCAGACTATCCGGATGCGGCAAGCGCATCAATCCGCGCCGGACAGGCCGCGGTCCCGGGCGGGCGGATGGATCAGAGACCGAGACGGTCGCGCAGCGCGTACCAGGTCATGGCGAGCGCGAGGAGGGGCGCACGGAAGGCCGTGCCGCCGGGAAACCGGGCGGAGGGCAGGAGGGCCATGGCATCAAGGCGGCCGGCCTGGCCGATGGCCGCTTCGGCCATGATCCGGCCGGCCATGCCCGCGAGTGCGACGCCGTGGCCCGAGAAGCCGGCCCCCGTCATCACCGTGGGCGAGAGGCGCGCGATCCAGGGCAGGCGCGTCATGGTGATGCCGAGCGTGCCGCCCCAGACATGGTCGATCCGGACGCCGGCAAGCTGGGGAAACATCGTCGTCATCCGCGCGACGAGCGCGCCTGCGATGTCGCGCGGATAGGCGATGGAGTAGCTTTCGCGCCCGCCGAACAGGAAGCGGCGATCTTCGGAGAAGCGGAAATAGTTCACCACGAAGCGCGAATCGGCGACCGCGATGTCCCGGGCGAGGATGTCCTGCCAGCGGTCGCCCAGAGGCTCGGTCGCGGCGATGAAGCTGTTGATCGCCATCACGCGGGCATTCACCGGGGCCGCGATGTCGGGAAGATAGCCGTTGCCGGCGAGGATGACGTGGTTGGCGGTCACCGTGCCCTGCGCTGTGACGAGCCGGGCGGGGGTGCCGGTGTCGATCCGCCTGACTTCGCTGCCTTCGTGGATCAGGGCGCCCGCGGCCTCGGCCGCGCGGGCGAGCGCGAGAGCATAGCGCAGGGGGTGGACATGGCCTGCGCCATGATCGAGCAGTCCGCCGGCATAGCGGGGGGATTTCACAAGCGCACGGAAGGCGTCGCTGTCGAGGGGCTGGATCGCCTCATAGCCGTAGGTGCGGCGCAGGTGGTCTGCGCCTTCCAGCAGGGCGCGCGTCTCGGTGGCGGAGTAGGTTCCGTGGGCGACGCCGGGGAGGTAGCGCGCCTCGGGCGCGTGGTCGGTGCAGAAG
>JBEIDZ010000350.1:0-3178 GCA_040383215.1 Paracoccaceae bacterium
GGTGCCGAAGGCGGCCGTCACCTCGGGATTGGCCTGAAGGATGGCAACGGCCTTGGCCTCGGCGGCGGAAGGGTCGAAGCCTTCCATCTCGGTCGCAAGGACGACGATGTCGGGGAAGTTCTCGGCCATCGTGGCGCGGAAGGAATCCGACATCACGTTCTCGGTGTCGTTCGACGCGCCTTGAGTCACGGCCACCGTGCCCTTGCCGCCCAGCGCCTCGCCGATCGCCATTGCGGCGCTGCGGCCGGCATCGGGGATGTCCTGGCCGGCGGCCGCCATGAGGCCGGGGACCGACCCTTCTGGCGGCAGGACGTGCCAGGTGACGATGGGAAGCCCCTGGCTGCCCAGTTCGGAGATGTAGGAATTGATCGCCGGATCGGGGCCATAGACGCCGACCGCGTCGAATTCCGTCCGCGACAGCGCGGCTTCGGCCAGCGGGATCGTCGCGGGGATGTCCCAGTTGGTCGCGCTCGGGTCGCCGACGACCTCGCAGACGTAGCCCAGCTCCGTGCACTTGTCGAGGAAGCCGGCCTGCATCAGCCGGTGCACCGGATGGTCCTTCATCGGCTGCACCCAGAGCAGGTTGACCTCGTCCGCCTGCGCGATGCCGGCTGTCCCAAGCGCCGCGGTCAGAACGACCGCACCCAGGCCCAGGGCCCCCGTCCTTGTCTTTGTCATTCTTTTCTCCTCCTCCTCCTGCGCCGGCACCGTGCCGGCCCAATCATTCCTGTCAGGCGCAAGGATCACGCGCCGGTATGGCTCTCTCTAGGTTTCCGCGCCGCCCCCACCGGTGATCAGGTAGCGGCGGCGCAGGATGTCGAGCCCGACCGCGAGCACCATGATCACGCCGACCGCGATCTGCTGCCAGTTCGAGTTGACGCCGATCACCACGAGCCCGCTTTGCACGGCCTTGAGCAGCAGGATGCCGACGACTCCGCCGGCGACCGTGCCCGCGCCGCCGAAAAGGCTCACGCCGCCGACCACGACGCCGGCGATGACGACCAGTTCCCAGCCGCTGCCGATCGAGGTCGTGGCCGAGCCGAGATCGGCCATCACGAACATGCCCGCGATGCCCGAGAGCGCGCCGACGAGGGTGAACGCGCCGATCTTGTAGGTCGCGGTGTTGATGCCGACGAGGCGGGCCACCTCCTTGTTGCCGCCGGTGGCATAGAGATTGCGGCCCAGCACCGTGCGCCGGAGCACGAGATCGGCGATCAGCGCGAGCAGGACGAAGAAGGCAAAGCTCCAGCCGAGACCAAAGCCGATGCTCGTCATGCCGAATTCCGAAACCTGGGGCGGCAGGGGATAGACCGGATAGCCGCCGGTGACGACCTGGATCAGCCCCTGCCCGATGAAAAGCATGCCCAGCGTCTGGATGAAGGCCGGAATCCCCAGCCGGACGACGATCAGCCCGTTCAGCAGCCCGAGTGCTGCACCGACGCCCAGGCCGCCGAGGATCGCCAGCGGCACCGGCAGGGCGGCGGCCGTCATGAGCTTGCCCGCCACCACGGCCGACAGGCCCGCGACCGATCCGACCGAGAGGTCGAATTCGCCGGAGATGAGAAGGATGGTCTGGCCCACGGCGATGATGCCGACGAAGGAGACCACGTTCAGGATGGCCCGCGTGTTGCGCCCCGACAGGAAGGCGGGTTCGAGCAGGTAGAAGAAGCCTGCGATCAGCACGAGTGCTGCGATGACGCCGACCTCTCCGACGGCGACTAGGCCGATGAGCCGGCTGCGCCAGGAGACCGGCGCAGCTTGCCGTGCCGTCGACGCGTCCTCCATTCCGGTCCCCCCGCTGGTCTGGCGGTCTGCGGCAGGGATCGGGCCTGCCTGACCGTTCGTTCTTCTCTTATGATATTATACTAGTATTACCGTCAAGTCGACTGGCACCCTGCATCCATGTCATGATCTCCGAAAGGTGGGCGTCCGCTTTGCTATGGTACCGGAACCATTTGATGGAATCAACGCGAAATTGCCATCCTCGCCGGCTGGCGGACCCGGCCCGAGGGACATAAGCTCGGACCGACGGCGCGGAGGGTCTGATGGCGGCGCGTTCGGACGATAGGTCCCGGCCTGCAGGGGGGGCGCAAAAACTCGGGGTGCGTGAGATCGCGAAACGCGTCGGCGTGGCGCCGATGACGGTGTCGCGCGTCATCTCGCATCCTGAACTCGTGTCGCCCGAAACGCGCGCCAAGGTGCTGGCCGCGATCGAGGAGGCGGGCTTTGTCCCCAATCGGCTGGCGTCGAGCATGCGCCGGTCGGGCCGGATCATCGGAACAGTCGTCCCACCGCTGATCAACTCGGGCATCGCCGAACAGGTGCAGGGCATGTCGGACGAATGCCAGCAGCGCGGCTATTCGATGCTTCTCGTACAGGGCGAATTCACGCCCGAGGCCGAGGACCGGTCGGTTCGCACCATCCTGGGCTGGCGCCCCGCGGGCTTGATCTTGCAAAGCTTTGTCCAGTCGGATGTGGCGCGGCAGCTGATCCTTGCGAGCCAGCTTCCCGTGGTCGAGATTTCCGAGATCAGGGGCCGAGCCCCCATCGACATGGCGGTCGGGGTCTCGAACTTCGAGACGGCCCGCGCCATGACGCTGCATCTGGCCTCGCGAGGTTATCGGAAGATCGGCTTCGTCTCGACACCCATCCACGGCAACGACCGGCTGCAACAGCGGCGCACCGGTTATCATGCCGCGCTGTCCGACCTCGGGTTCTCGAACCGCGCCGATCTCGAGGTCGAGGTGCCGATCACGGCCGAGGGCGGGGCGCATGCATTGATCCTGCTGACCGAACGGCATGCCGATATCGATGCGATCTTCTTTTCATCCGATACGCTGGCGGTGGGTGCAGTGCAGGAATGCCATCGCCGGGGCTGGCCGATTCCCGGCCGCATCGCGATCGCGGGCTATGGCGACGCCGACATTGCGGCGCAGCTTTTTCCGCCGCTGACCACGGTCCGCGTCAGGCGTTACGAGATGGGCCGCCGCGCGGCGGGGCAGCTGCTTGACCGGCTGGCCGGGGTGCAGGACCTGCCCGCCATCACCGATGTCGGGTTCGAGATCGTCGATCGCGCCAGTGCCTGAGGCGGCACAGGCCTTTGCCGCCGCACGGACCGGACAAGGCCCCGTGCCGGCATAAGGTCTGCCGATGCGGAACACGGCGCGTTCGGGATGAC
>JBEIDZ010000351.1:0-3176 GCA_040383215.1 Paracoccaceae bacterium
GCAGACATGCCACCCTGCCCGCGAAACGCCAGCCAGAGGTCCAGTCCATGTCCGAAACCGTCAAAGGCCAGCAGGTCACCGTCACCTTCGACGGGTCGCGCTGCATCCATTCGCGTGCCTGCGTGCTTTCCCACCCGGATGTCTTCGTGCCGAACGTCAAGGGCGACTGGATCTTTCCCGACGCCGCCCCGGCCGAGGAGGTGATGCGCATCGGCCTGAACTGCCCCTCGGGCGCGATCCGCGTCGCGATGAACGACGGCTCCGCCTCCTCCGACGCGCCGCCGCGTGTCAATACGGTCCGCGTCCGCGAAAACGGCCCGCTGGCGATCGAGGGCGAATTGCGGCTGCGCGGCGAGCCGCAGCCCAATGCGCGCGCCACGCTGTGCCGTTGCGGGCAGTCAAAGTCGAAACCCTGGTGCGACGGGTCCCATTCCGGGGCCGGCTTCGTCGCGACCGGAGAGCCTGCTGCGCGGGAGTTCCAGCCGCTCGACATCCGCAACGGGCCGGTCAACATCGAACCGCAGCCCAATGGTTCGCTCAAGGTGACCGGTAACCTCGAGATCGTCACGGGCACCGGCAGGACGGTGAACAAGACGACCGCCGTCTTTCTTTGCCGCTGCGGGCAGTCGAAGACCAAGCCCTATTGCGACGGCAGCCACAGGGCGGCAGGCTTCACCGCGGACTGACCGCGCGGGTCAGCCGGCAAAGACCCGGGTGCCGATGGGCACCCGGTCATAAAGGTCGATCATGTGTTCGTTGATCAGCCGCACGCAGCCCGAGGAAAAGGATTGTCCCATCGTCCATGGCTGCGGCGTGCCGTGGATGCGGAAATAGGTGTCGCGCCCGCCCTGATAAAGGTAGAGCGCCCGCGCGCCGAGCGGATTGCGTTCATGCCCGCCCGGCAGCCCCCCCGCATAGGGACCATAGACCTCGGGCTCGATCTCGATCATCGACTGCGTCGGCACCCAGGCCGGCCATTCGGCCTTGCGCTGCACGGTGGCGACGCCTTCGAAATTGCGCCCCGGCGCACCGACGGCGATCTTGTAGCGGATGGCCCTCGCATCGCCGAGCGTCCAGTAGAGCCAGGTATCCTCGGTATCCACATGGATCTCTCCGGCGGCAAGTTCGGGTTTCACCTCGACCTCGCGCGGGAGAAAGGACCGCGGGATGCGCACGACGCGCGGCGCCGGCAGTTCCGCCCGCGCGGCCAGGGGCATCATCGCACCGGCCAGCCCGGCCAGCATCAGCTTGCGTCTGTCGATCATCCCGTCGGTCCCCTGGTCTTCGGTCGTCGCGGCCATCCTGCCGCCCAACTTTCAACTCAAGGTTAACACGGTCCGGCCTGAAGAAAAACCCGCGACCTGCGCCGCGGGCCCTGTCCCGGCTTTGCCTTGCGGCGCGACCGACGCCTGCGCCCGCCCTGCTCTGTCAATAGGCAAAGGCCGCCGTGCCCAGTGGCACGCGATTGTAAAGGTCGATGACATGGCTGTTGTACATCCGGAAACAGCCGTTCGACGCCGAAGACCCGATCGAGGCCGGCAGGATCGTGCCGTGCACCCGGATCGAGGTATCGACATCCCCCTGGAAGAAATAGAGCGCCCGTGCACCCAGCGGATTCTCCGGGCCGCCCGGCATGCCGTCGGCATATTTCGCATAGGCATCGGGGTTGCGCGCGATCATCTCGTCGGTCGGACGCCAGGAGGGCCATTCCACCTTGCGCCCGATCGTCGCCTGACCGCGCCAGTAGAGCCCTTCCTTGCCGATGGCCACGCCGTAGCGGATGGCCCGCGCGCCCGGCAGGATGAAATAGAGGTTGTAGCTCTGCGGCACGATGTGGATCGAATACACCGGCAAGCCGGGCTGGACCGGAACGATCCGGGCGCGGTAACGCTCGGGGATCAGGAAATCCCCGTCGAAATCGGGCGGCAGCACGATATTGTCGGGGTCGATGCTCGGCATGTCCGGCGCGATGTCAAGCTGAAGCGGGCCACTGACCGCCGCGCCCTGTGCCACCACTGGTCCAGCGGCCAGGACAGCCGCGGCAGTCGTCAGAAAATCACGACGTTTCATCTGTTATCGCCCTCTCCGCACGGCGCGGACGCCACAGGGCGGCGCACGCGACCGGAACACACATTAACGCAGAGGCGACGCGGGATCAACACACCCGCCGCAGGCGGCAGCGGCCTGCGGCCCCTGCGTCACATCGGCCGCACCGGCGCCGCCGCCCGGACGGGGCGGCGGGCACGGCAGTCGGGACCGCGACCGGCAGACTTCAGCCTGCCTCGGCGGCCTCGGCCTCGGTCCTGACGATCTCCTTGCCGGTGGCCTGATCGACCACCTTCATCGACAGCCTGACCTTGCCACGTTCGTCAAAGCCCAGAAGCTTGACCCAGACCTCCTGCCCTTCCTTGAGCACGTCGGAGGGATGGTTGAGCCTGCGGCTCTCGATCTGGCTCACATGCACCAGACCGTCGCGCTTGCCGAAGAAGTTCACGAAGGCGCCGAAGTCCACGATCTTGACGACCGTGCCCTTGTAGATGCCGTTCACCTCGGGTTCGGCCACGATCGACCAGATCATGTCATGGGCCTTCCTGATCGCATCGGCATTCGACGAGGCGATCTTGATCACGCCGTCATCGTTGATGTCGACCTTGGCGCCCGAGACCTCGACGATCTCGCGGATGACCTTGCCGCCCGACCCGATGACCTCGCGGATCTTGTCGGTCGGGATCGTCATCGTCTCGATCCGCGGCGCGTGCACGCTGAAGTCATTGGCCTTGGTCAACGCCTTGGACATTTCGCCCAGGATGTGCAGCCGGCCATGGCGCGCCTGTTCCAGCGCCTTCTTCATGATCTCGGGCGTGATGCCCGCGACCTGGATGTCCATCTGCAGAGAGGTGATCCCCGCCTCGGTCCCGGCCACCTTGAAGTCCATGTCGCCGAGGTGATCCTCGTCGCCGAGGATGTCGGTCAGCACCGCCCAGGACCCGTCCGTTTCCAGGATCAGCCCCATCGCGACACCCGCGACCGGCGCCTTGAGCGGCACGCCCGCATCCATCATCGACAGGGACCCGCCGCAGACCGTCGCCATGGAGGATGACCCGTTCGATTCGGTGATCTCGGACACCACCCGGATCGTGTAGGGAAAATCTGTCGGCGCCGGCAGCACCGCCTGC
>JBEIDZ010000352.1:0-3174 GCA_040383215.1 Paracoccaceae bacterium
AGGCGATAGGGCTCTCCGCCAGCCTGACGCCGGTAAATCCAGCCGCGCCCGCCCGGCGGGTAAGCGCAGCGCACCCGCCCCCCGCAGGGCGGGTGCGGCAGGATTTTGTCAGACCGCCAAAATCCTGCGGCTCTTGACCTCCTACCCGCAAGAACCATGCAACCCGCGCGCCACCGTCCCCCACACTCCGGCCCGCCCGGGCGGTCCAAACCAAGCGCACCCGCCCCCCCGCGGGGCGGGCAATGCAGGATACCGTCATACCTCCGACGTCCTGCGGCTCTCATCCCTGGTCCGTCGACTCGCAACACCCCCACCCCGCTGAGCCGGCCCCCGGGGCGCCCGCACGTTCATCCCCCGTCAACCACCGCGCGGTGCCCTCATACCCGGCCTTTCCGCCCCGACCCGAAAAACGCACCGACGCAATACCGACGTGATACCGACGTGATACCGACGTGCCATCCCAAGCCGGGCCACCGCGTTAACGACCCGATTCGTGCCCCCGGGGCGCCGCCCCCGTTGCCTTTCACGGCCTTGCGCGCCATGACCGCGCCATGACGGACCCGCAGGATACCCCGCCCCCCGGCGCATGGCGCAACTTCTATGGCCGCAGCCACGGAAAGACCCTGCGCGCCTCCCAGAAAACCTATCTGGAACAGGACCTTGCCGCCCTCTCTCCCGGTTCTGTCAGCCGCGCCGACAACCCCGCCCGCCGCCCGCTCGACCTTGCCGCCCGCTTCGGCGCCCGCCCGGTCTGGCTCGAGATCGGCTTTGGCGGCGGCGAACACATGGTCCACATGGCCGCCCGCCACCCCGAGGTCGCACTGATCGGCGCCGACCCCTTCGTCAACGGCGTGGCCATGCTCCTCGGCCGCATCCGTGCCGCCGGCGCAACCAACCTCGCCGTCCATCCCGGCGATGTGCGCGACCTCTTCGATGTCCTGCCAGATGCGTCTATCTCCCGGGTTTTCCTCAATTATCCCGACCCCTGGCCGAAGGCGCGCCACCACCGCCGCCGCTTCGTGACACCCCAGTATCTCGGACCGCTCCACCGTGTCATGGCCCCCGGCGCGGACCTCCGGATTGCAACCGACATCGCCGATTACGCCCGCCAGACGCTCGACGAACTGCCCCGCGCGGGCTTCCTCCGTCTGCCCCACCCCGATGACCGGCCCTGGCAAGACTGGCTCCCGACCCGCTACGAACAGAAGGCCCTGCGCGCCGGCCGCCGCCCGACCTACCTCACATTCCTGCGCCCCTGACCCCCGCCCAGCGCTTTTTCGCGCGCTCCCCCGCCAGGATCGGCGCGCCGGCCACCTCAGCACTTGACCGGAAACGCCGCTCGGGCGACGCATGGGTGAAACGAGGCGGAGGATTGCGGATGTCGGCTGTCGGAAACGAAGGTGGCACGGGCGGAAGGTCCGTCCTGGCACCGCGCACCACCATGAAGGGCGAAATCGAAGCCCCCGGCTCGGTCGAGATCGGCGGCCATTTCGACGGCCGGATCAGGGCCGACTCGCTCGTGATCGAAGAAACCGGCACGATGACCGGCACCGCCGAGGCCGGCCGTGTCAGCGTCCGCGGACACTACACCGGTGAGATCGTGACCGACGAACTGCGCATCCTGAGCGGTGCGACCGTCTCAGGCAATATCCACACGAAACGCCTTCTGGTCGAAGCCGGGGCCATCGTCGACTTCGCCTGCCGCATGGGCTGACGCCGCGCCGGGCGCGGGTCCGGCCAAGCCTTTGCAAGCCTTGCCGCAGGCGGTATGACTGGCAGACCATGCCAGCCCTGCTGTCCTGTCAGTCTCCGATGAAACCCGCCGCCCGGGGACACTGTCCCGAGACCACCCGGAAGCCCGGCGGTGACCGTCCGGCACGGCCCGCATGATCGCCGAAATCGCGATCCTGATCCTTCTGACGCTTGCCAATGGCGTGCTGGCGATGTCGGAACTCGCCATCGTCTCCTCGCGCCCCGCGCGCCTGCGCGTCATGGCCGACAATGGCAGCCGCGGCGCCGCCATCGCCATCCGCCTGGCCGAGGAACCGGGCCGCTTCCTCTCCAGCGTGCAGATCGGGATCACGCTCGTCGGCATCCTCGCCGGTGCGTTTTCCGGCGCCACCCTTGGCCTGCGCGCCGCCGCTGCATTGTCCGGGGCCGGTCTGGGCCCCGCAATGGCCCATGCCCTCGGCGTCGGCGGCGTTGTCGTCCTCGTCACCTATGTTTCGCTCATCTTCGGCGAACTCGTCCCCAAGCAGATCGCCCTGCGCGCACCCGAAGCCGTCGCCGCCCGCATCGCTCCGGCCCTGCGCGGCCTCGCCATCGTCGCCGCGCCGCTGGTGTGGCTGCTCGACCGCTCGGGCCGCGCCGTGCTCTGGCTGCTCGGACAGTCCGGCCGGACAGACCGCAGCGTCACTGACGAGGAAATCCGTCTGGTCATTTCCGAAGCCCAGTCCGCCGGTGTGATGGAGGTGGCCGAGTCAGAGATGATCGCCGGCGTCATGCGCATCGCAGACCGGACCGCCCGCGGCCTGATGACGCCGCGCGGCAAGGTCGACCTCCTCGAACTGCCCGCAACCCCGGCCGAAATCGCCGCCCGCTTCCGCGAGACGGAACGGTCGCGCCTGCCCGTCCGCGACGGCGGCGAAGACGAAATCGTCGGCCTCTTCGCCGCCCGCGACTTCCTCGACCCCGCCGCCCTCTCGGGGCAGACCGACCCGCGCAGCCTGATCCGTCCCGCCCCCGTCGTGCGTGACGGTCTTTCCGCGCTCGACGTGATCGAGGCGATGCGCAAGTCACCCGCGCAGATGCTGCTCGTCTACGACGAATACGGCCATTTCGAAGGCATCGTCACGCCGATGAACCTGCTCGAGGCGATCACGGGCGAACTGTCCGCCGAAGCCGGGTCCGAACCCCGCCTCGTCCGGCGCGACGACGGCAGCTTTCTCGTCGCCGGCGCCATGCCGGTCGACGAATTCGCGGATCGCTTCGGCCTCACCCTGCCCGAAGACCGCGACTATGCCACCGTCGCGGGCCTCGTGCTCGACCTCATGGGCCAGCTTCCGCCCGTCGGGGCCCGGACCCGTCTCGGTCCGCTCGCCATCGAGGTCGTGGACCTCGACGGCCGCCGCATCGACAAGCTCCTCGTCCAGAAGCTGCCCTGACGGCCGGCCC
>JBEIDZ010000353.1:0-3168 GCA_040383215.1 Paracoccaceae bacterium
CCGCCTCGGTGAGGGTATCGCCATCGGCTCGGGCATCGCGCGCGAACTGGGCGTGGCGGTGGGCGACCGCATCCGGCTCATCTCGCCCAATGGCGTGCGCACCGCCATGGGCACCTCGCCGCGCGTGGGCGCCTATGAGGTCGTCTATATCTTCACCTCCGGGCGCTACGACATCGACCGCACCCGGCTCTACATGCCGCTGGCCGAGGCGCAGGTCTTCTTCAACCGCGACGGCCAGGCCGACGAGATCGAAGTCATGGTCGCCGACCCCGACACTGTGGCGGACCTTGTCCCCGCGCTTCTGACCGCGGCGGGTCCGCGCGCGCTCGCCTGGACCTGGCAGGACAGTGCGGGCGCCTTTCTGCGCGCGCTGACCGTCGAGGACAACGCGATGTTCGTCATCCTCTCGATCCTCGTGCTCATCGCCTCGATGAACATCATCTCGGGCCTGATCATGCTGGTCAAGAACAAGGGCCGCGACATCGGCATCCTGCGCACCATGGGCCTGACCGAAGGGTCGGTCCTGCGCATCTTCTTTCTCTGCGGTGCCGGCATCGGGACGGTCGGCACGCTTCTTGGCGTGATCCTTGGCTGTCTGTTCGCGATCTGGATCGACCCGATCTTCAGCTTCGTCAATTACGTCTCGGGCGGGGGGGTCTGGGACCCCTCGATCCGCGGCATCTATCACCTGCCGGCAAAGCTCGAGGCGGGCGATGTCGCCTCGGCGGTCGCGCTGTCGCTCTTTCTCTCCTGGGTGGTCACGCTCCTGCCCGCCCGGCGCGCGGCGCGGATGAACCCGGTCGAGGCGCTGCGCTATGAGTGAGCCGGCCCTCGCGCTGCACGGCATCGTCAAGACCTATGGCCGCGGCCGGCCGGGCGAGGTCGCGGTCCTGCGCGGCGTGGACCTTTCCATCGCCGCGGGCGAGGTCGTGGCGCTGGTCGCGCCCTCGGGGGCGGGCAAGTCGACGCTTCTGCATATCGCGGGGCTTCTGGACCAGGCCGATGCCGGCCGCGTGTTGATCGGCGGGCAGGACATGACGCGCCTGCCCGACCGGCGCCGCACCGCGGCGCGCCGCGCCGAGGTGGGCTTTGTCTACCAGTTCCACCATCTTCTGCCCGAATTCACCGCGGCCGAAAACATCGTGCTGCCGCAGCTGGCCAATGCCGTGCCCCGCGCCGTGGCACAGGCGCGGGCGGCCGAACTGCTCGCGGCGACCGGCATCGGCGCGCGGGCCGACCACCGCCCCGCCGCGCTTTCGGGCGGAGAGCAGCAGCGCGTCGCCTTCTGCCGGGCGCTGGCCAACCGGCCGCGGCTCCTGCTGGCGGACGAACCGACCGGCAACCTCGACCCCGCGACCTCGGACCGGGTCTTTGCCACGCTGATGGAGCTGGTCCGCGGCACCGGGCTGGCCGCGCTGATCGCCACCCACAACCTCGACCTCGCCGCCCGGATGGACCGCGTGCTGCGCCTCGACAAGGGCCGTTTGGTCTGACCGGGCTGGATGCGCCCGCGCCCCGGGCGCATGATGCCGCCAGAAGACCACGAGCAGGAGGTCCCCCCATGCGCTTTTTCCCCGTCCTGGCGGTCCTGGCGACCGCTCTGCTGGCCGGCTGCGACCGCGAGGCCGAAATCTCTCCCCGCGCCGCCTTCATGGAGGACTGCTCGGGCTGCCACGGCGCCACGGGCACGGGGTCGCGCGCGCTCGGCCTCGCGCTCGATCCGCCGGCGCCGGACCTGACCGGACTTGCCGCGCGCAACGGCGGCGTCTTTCCGCGCAATTATGTGATGTCGACCATCGACGGCCTGTCGCGCGGCGCGCATTTCAGTCCCGCCATGCCGGAATTCGGCGCAAGCGACATGGGCGACACCACCATCGTCGAGAACCCCGACGGGACCGGGACCCCGGTTCCCGCCCGGCTTCTGGCACTGGCCGACTACGTCGAGAGCCTGCAGGACTAAGCGCGCGCCGGATCGCCGGGCAGGAAAGGGGCAGGATGTTCGGCATCGATCCGGGAACGCTCGTCACCATCGCGGTCGCGCTTGCCGCCGCGGGCGCGGTCACGGGGGTGCTCGCCGGCCTGTTCGGCGTCGGCGGCGGGGCGATCACGGTGCCGATCCTGCACGAGGTCTTCCTGATCCTCGGCATTGCGCCGGATGTCGCGATGCCGCTCGCCGTGGGCACGTCACTGGCGATCATCATCCCGACCTCGCTGCAATCGGCGCGCGGGCATCATGCGCGCGGTGCGGTCGATACCGCGCTGGTGCGCGCCTGGGCGCTGCCGGTGCTGCTGGGCGTCAGCGCGGGCGTCTGGATCGCCCGTTTCGCCCCGCCGCAGGTCTTTCAGGCGGTCTTCGTCGCCGTCGCCTCGGTCAACGCGGTCAAGCTCTTCTTCGGGCGCGACAGCTGGCGCGTGGCGCCCGAGATGCCGCAGGGGCCGCTCCTGCGGGTCTATGGGCTGATCGTCGGCCTGGCCTCGGCGCTGATGGGGATCGGGGGGGGCGCAATCTCGAACCTGATCCTGACGCTGCATGGCCGGCCGATCCGGCAGGCGGTGGCTACCTCGGCCGCGGTGGGCGTGATCGTCTCGATCCCCGGCGCGATCGGCTATGTGTGGGCCGGCTGGGGGCGCGCGGGGCTGCCGCCCCTGTCGCTTGGCTTCGTCTCGCTCATGGCCTTCGCGGTGATCGTGCCGACCACGCTGATGACCACGCCCATCGGCGTGCGGCTGGCCCATACCATGCCCAAGCGCCGGCTCGAAATCGCCTTCGCCGCCTTCCTCGCGCTGGTCTCGGCGCGCTTCATCGCAGCCCTCGCCGGGCTGCACTGAACGGCCGCTTGCCCTTGCGCGCCCGGCCTGTAGGGTGGGTGAAACCCACGGTCGCGCCCTGACCGGCCGCCCCACCCGACGGAGCCCTGCGATGAGTCTTGTCGATCCCGATGGCCTGATGGAGTTTTCGGTCGTCTTCACCGACCGTTCGCTCAACCACATGTCGCGCGCCTTCCAGGGCGTCATGCGCGACATCTCGGCCCTGCTGAAAGAGGTCTATGCCGCCGACCATGTCGCCGTCGTCCCCGGTGGCGGCACCTATGCGATGGAGGCCGTGGCGCGCCAGCTTGGCACCGGGGCCCATGCCTTCGTGCTGCGCAACGGCTGGTTCTCCTACCG
>JBEIDZ010000354.1:0-3120 GCA_040383215.1 Paracoccaceae bacterium
AAGATCAGGTACTGACCTGGCGGGGTCCGGCATGCGCGGGGAGCGGCGGGGGGCTGCGCGCCCCCCGCACCCCCGCGCCGGAAGGGGGCCGGCGGCCCCCCTCCGGACACCCCCCATGGCCCTCCCGGCAGACGGTAGGCGCACCGGGGCGATGCCAGCAGGAGGCGCGGGGCGATGCGGCTGAGCCGGGCGGGAAACGCCGCGTTTGACCGCGTGGCGGCCGAGGGGGGGCGGTCGCTCTGGACGGATGCGCGCATCCGCTTCTTTCGCAATCGCGCGGCGGCGGCGGCGCTGGTGGTGCTGGTGCTGGTCACGGCCTTTGCCTTTCTGGGGGGGCTGGTTGCGCCCCACGACGGGGAGAGCATCGACTGGGCGCGGATGGGCGATATCGCCGGGCAGGGGGCGCCATCCTGGGAAAACGGGCACTGGTTCGGGCTGGACGAACTGGGGCGGGACCTCTTTGCGCGGACCGTGCAGGGGACGCGCATCTCGCTCATGGTGGGGATCGTGGGGGCTTTGGTCGCGGTGGTGGTGGGCACGCTTTACGGCGCGGTCGCGGGCTATGTCGGGGGGCGGGTCGACAGCGTGATGATGCGGCTTGTGGACATCTTGATGGCGGTGCCCTTCATGTTCGTGCTGATCCTGATGCTGGTCATCTTCGAGAAGTCGATCCTCATCCTCTTTGTCGGTCTCGGGCTGATCTCGTGGCTGGACATGGCGCGGATCGCGCGGGGGCAGACGCTGTCGATCCGGAACCGGGAATTCGTCGAGGCGGCGGAGGCGATCGGCGTCCGGCCGGTGACGATCATCCTGCGCCATATCGTGCCGAACCTTGCGGGCATCGTGATCGTCTATGCCACGCTGCTCATCCCCGGCATGATCATCACTGAAAGCTTCATCAGCTTTCTGGGGCTGGGCGTGCAGGAGCCCGATACATCGCTGGGCGTGCTGATCGCGCGGGGGGCGGGGCAGATGAGTTACGGGGTGATCTGGCAGCTGCTCTTTCCGCTCTTCTTCTTTGTCGTGACGCTCTTTGCCTTCTTCTTCATCGGCGACGGGCTGCGCGATGCGCTTGACCCCAAGGACCGCTGAGATGCTGCTGTCGGTCAGCGACCTGAGGGTGACCTTCGAGACCGGGGACGGGCCGGTCAATGCGGTCAACGGCGTGTCGCTGTCCATCGACGCGGGCGAGACGCTGGCCATTGTGGGCGAGAGCGGGTCAGGCAAGAGCCAGACCGCCTATGCGGCGATGGGGTTGCTCGCGCGCAACGGCCGGGCGACGGGGGAGGTGCTCTGGGAGGGGCGCAACCTGCTGGGCCTGCCGGCGGCGGAGCTGAACCGGGTGCGGGCGAACGAGATCGCGATGATCTTCCAGGACCCGATGACCTCGCTCAACCCTTATATGCGGGTCAGCGACCAGATGACCGAGGTGCTGCGGCTGCACAAGGGGCTGAGCCGCCGCGCGGCCGAGGCCGAGGCGGTGCGGATGCTTGACGCGGTGCGCATTCCGGATGCGGCAGCGCGGATCGGGATGTATCCGCACGAATTTTCGGGCGGGATGCGGCAGCGGATCATGATCGCCATGGCGCTGCTGTGCCGGCCGCGGCTGTTGATCGCCGACGAGCCGACGACGGCGCTGGACGTGACGGTGCAGGCGCAGATCCTGCAGCTTCTGGCGGAGATCCGGCGGGATTTCGGGACGGCGGTGATCCTGATCACGCATGATCTGGGGATCGTCGCGGGGTTCTGCGACCGGACGCTGGTCATGTATGGCGGGCAGATCATGGAGGAGGGGCCGACGGAGGCGGTCTTTGCCCGGCCGGTGCATCCCTATACGGCGGGGCTTCTGGCGGCGGTGCCGCGGATCGACCGGGAGGAGGCGGTGCTGCGGACCATCGCGGGCGAGCCGCCCGACATGTCGCGGCTGCCGGCGGGCTGTCCGTTCAGCCCGCGCTGCGCCATCGCCAGACCGGTCTGCGCGGGGACGCGGCCGGACCTGGTGGTCTGCGGCCCGGGGCGGCGGCGGGCCTGCCATGCCGCGCAGGACGAGGTCGCGTGATGGCGGCGCTTCTGTCGGTGCGCGATCTGACGGTCGGCTATGCCGTGCGGCGGCGGGGGTCCTGGCCCTGGACGCCCGCGCGCGAGCTTTTGGCGGTGTCGGGGGTGAGCTTTGACCTTGCGGCGGGCGAATCGCTGGGCGTGGTGGGCGAATCGGGGTCGGGCAAGTCGACGCTGGCGCGGGCGATCGTGGGCACGATCCCGTCGCGCAGGGGGCGGATCGACTTCGAGGGGCGGGACTTGGCCGCGATGGACGCGCGGGCGCGGCGGGCGCACCGGCGCGACGTGCAGATGGTGTTCCAGGACCCGCTTGCGGCGCTGAACCCGCGGATGACGGTGGCCGACATCATTGCCGAGCCGCTGGTCACGCATGAGCCGGCGACGCGCAAGGCCGAGGCGCGGGCCAAGGTCGGCGCGCTGATGGAGCGGGTCGGGCTTCTGCCGAACCTGATGAACCGCTATCCGCACGAGTTTTCGGGCGGCCAGTGCCAGCGGATCGGGATCGCGCGGGCGCTGATCCTGCGGCCGAAGCTTCTGATCTGCGACGAGCCGGTGTCGGCGCTGGACGTGTCGGTGCAGGCGCAGGTGGTGAACCTGCTCAAGGAATTGCAGCGCGACCTCGGGCTGTCGATGATCTTCATCGCACATGACCTGAACGTGGTGCGGCATGTGTCGGACCGGATCGTGGTGATGTATCTGGGCCGGGTGATGGAGATCGCGCCGTCGCGGGTGCTGACGGGCGATCCGCGGCATCCCTATACGCGGGCGCTGATCGCGTCGGTCCCGATTCCCGATCCGGTGAAGGAGAAGGCGCGGGTGCGGCCGGTGCTGGAGGGGGAGTTGCCGTCGCCGCTGGCGCCGCCGTCGGGATGCGTATTCCGGACGCGCTGTCCGGAGGCGCGTCCGGCCTGTGCGGGGGACCGGCCCGAGCCGGTCGAGATCGGGGGGGGGCGGCAGGTGGCCTGCCCCTGGCAGGACGGCCGCGGTGGCTGAGCGCGCGTCGCGGCGGGCCGGCCGTCAGGGCAGCTTCTGGACGAGGAGCTTGTCGATGCGGCGGCCGTC
>JBEIDZ010000355.1:0-3114 GCA_040383215.1 Paracoccaceae bacterium
CCAATGGCATGGTGTTCCGCATCCTCGATGACGACAGCAACACGCTGCTCGCCGAAACCTATTTCTCAATCGGAGGCGGCTTCGTGCAGACCGAGGCCGAGCGCGCGGCGAGCGTTGCCGCCAGCAAGACCGAGAAGCCCTCGGTGAACGTGCCATACCCGTTCCGCACCGCCGCCGAGATGCTGGAGATGGGCAAGCGTTCCGGCCTCACCATCGTCGAGATGAAGCGTGCCAACGAAGTGGTGGCGCAGACCAACGAGCAGCTCGACGCGAACCTCGACCACATCTGGGCCGCCATGCGCGACTGCATGAACCGGGGCCTGCGCCAGACCGGCACGCTGCCGGGCGGGCTGAAGGTGAAGCGCCGGGCGGCGGAGATCTATGCGAAGCTCAAGGAAGAGAAGGGCAACAACGCCATCCAGCCGCACCAGCTGATGGACTGGCTCTCGGTCTATGCCATGGCGGTGAACGAGGAGAATGCGGCCGGAAGCAAGGTCGTCACCGCGCCCACCAACGGTGCGGCGGGCGTCATCCCCGCCACCATTCGCTATTACCTCGACCATTGCCTCGGCGCCGCTCAGCAGGGCATCCGCACCTTCCTGCTGGCAGCTGCCGCCATCGGCGGGCTGATCAAGCACAATGCCTCGATCTCGGGCGCCGAATGCGGCTGCCAGGCCGAGGTCGGGAGCGCCGCCGCCATGGCCGCCGCGGGCCTTGCCGCCGTGCTCGGGGGGACGCCAGAACAGGTTGAAAATGCAGCAGAAATCGCGCTCGAACACCATCTGGGCATGACCTGCGACCCGATCCGGGGACTCGTCCAGGTGCCCTGCATCGAACGCAACGGGCTCGGCGCGATCAAGGCTGTCTCGGCGGCTTCGCTCTCGCTCAGGGGCGACGGGCGCCATCTCGTGCCGCTCGATGCCGCGATCGAAACGATGCGCCAGACCGGCGCCGACATGAGCGAGAAGTACAAGGAAACCGCGCTGGGCGGGCTGGCCGTCAACGTGCCGAACTGCTGAGCAGCCGCCGCCGGCCCGGTCCGGCAGGGGGGTGGGTTCCACCGACCAAAAGGGTGGGTTTCGCCCACCAAATGGGTGGGTTCCACCCACCCTACGTGGACTCTGCGCCATTCCGGCGGTTGTCCTTGTGACGGAAATGGGTGCTGCGGCCCCATAGGGTGGGTGCAACCCACCGCTGCCGGCGCCGCCCGTCCGCTCAGGCCGCGCGGCCCGTCAGGACCGAGCCGATCTCGCGCGCCGCGGCCGTCTCGTCATTGCCGCCCACCGCCGCGATCTCGCGCGTCAGCCGCTCCAGAGCGGCCTCGTAAAGCTGGCGCTCGGAATAGCTCTGCTCGCGCTGGTCATCGGCGCGGTGCAGGTCGCGCACCACCTCGGCAATCGCGATCAGGTCGCCCGAGTTGATCTTCTGCTCGTATTCCTGCGCCCGCCGCGACCACATCGCCTTCTTGATCTTGGCCTGGCCGCGCAGGGTCTTCATCGCATGCGCCACCCCATCGGGCGAAGACAGCGACCGCATCCCCACCTCGGTCGCCTTGTGCGTCGGCACCCGCAGCGTCATCTTGTCCTTCTCGAACGAGATCACGAACAGCTCGAGCTTGAAGCCCGCCACCTCCTGCTCCTCGATCGAGATGATCCGGCCCACGCCATGCGCGGGATAGACGACGAAATCGTCAGGGCGGAACTCGTTCTTCCTGGTCTTGGTCATGTCATCCTTCCAGAGCGTGGCGCGCCAGAACGCACCCCCCCCCTCGCATCGGTATCCGGCCCGACGGAAAGGCAGTCATCCCGTCAGGTCGGCGCAGATGCAATCGGATCAGAGGTCCCGGATCGGCAACGAAAATACTGCTACCACAAAAATGACCCGCAAGGAAGCGCAACAGCACAGCCCCCGCCCCCGCAACAGGAAAATCAACGGTTTGGGCGATCAGACCCACCCTCGCCGCATGGCCACAGCCCCGAATCGACCCGAATCACCCGACTCAGCCGCCCGCGCCGGCCTTTTCGGAAAACAGCCCCATCTTGCCCGTTTTGCCGTCCATCTCCTCCGCGCCGGGCAGCGGGTCTTTCTTCGTCACGATCACCGGCCAGACCTGGGCATATTTGCGGTTGAACTCGACCCATTTCTCCATGTCGGGCTCCGTATCGGGCCGGATCGCGTCGGCGGGGCATTCGGGTTCGCAGACGCCGCAGTCGATGCATTCGTCGGGATGGATGACGAGCATGTTCTCGCCTTCATAGAAGCAGTCGACCGGGCAGACCTCCACACAGTCGGTATACTTGCAGGCGATGCAGCTGTCGTTGACGATATAAGTCATGGGGCCCGTTCCGCTCGATCCGAAGGTTTAGCTAGAACAGCGGCGCCGATCATTCAAGCGTCGCCGGGGCCACATCTTCCCCGCGCGGCAACCGAACCGCCGGCGGGGCCAGGTCCTCGTAAAGCGCCCGCGCCTCGGCCGCCGGGCCGCGCCTTGCGCCGGCGGCCAGCACGCGCACGACGCGGATCGTTCCGCCGTGCGGGAATGTCAGCACATCCCCCGGCCCGATCGTCCGGGCCGGCCGGGAGACGTGCCCGGAATTCACACGCACCCGCCCCTCGGCCACCAGCGCCGCGGCAATTGTCCGCGACTTGCAGAAGCGCGCCTGCCAGAGCCACTTGTCCAGCCGGATCGTTGCCGCCGCCTCGCTCACGGCCGACCGACAGCGCAGGACTGCGGCGCGCGGCTCACTTCGGCTTGAACCCCATCAGCGCGGCGGCAAAGGGGTTGTCGGGGTCGATCCGCTTGCCCTTCTCCGCATCGCGCGGCGGCCGGGCCTCGAAGGTCTGGGGCCTGCTGCCGCCCTTCGCCTCGGGCCGGTCCCGCTCGCCGCGGTCGGGCCGGTCGCCCTGCGGCTTGTGCCGGGACTTGCCGTCGGGCCGGCCCTGCGGCTTGCCCTGCGACCGGCCCTCTTGGCGGCCCAGCCCGTCCTTGCGCCCCTCGCGCCGGCCCTCGCGCCTGTCATCGCGTCTGGGCTCGGGCGGACCAGCATCCGCCGGACCGGACGCGCCGGCCTCGGGCACGGCAGCCGGGCTCGCCGCCGGACGCGGCGGGCGGCG
>JBEIDZ010000356.1:0-3069 GCA_040383215.1 Paracoccaceae bacterium
GTGGACGGGGTCAGTTTCGACATCGCCAGGGGCGAGGTCGTGGGCCTTGTCGGCGAAAGCGGGTCGGGCAAGACCACGGTCGGGCGCACGATCCTGCGGCTGGAAGACGCGACCGCGGGCAGCGTCACCTTCGACGGGACCGAGCTTCTGACGCTTGACCGCGCGCGGATGCGCCCTTTCCGCAAGCGGATGCAGATCATCTTCCAGGACCCCTATGCCAGCCTCAACCCGCGCGAAACGGTGGGGGCGATGCTGAACCACGCGCTGGCGCTGCACGACGTGGGACGACCCGACGACCGGCGCGACAGGGCGGCACAGCTCATGGCGCAGGTCGGCCTGTCGCCTGATTTCCTCGACCGCTATCCGCACGAATTCTCGGGCGGGCAGCGGCAGCGCATCGGCATCGCCCGCGCGCTGGCGGTGGAGCCCGACTTCGTGGTGGCCGACGAACCCGTGTCGGCGCTGGACGTGTCGATCCAGGCGCAGGTGATCAACCTGCTGGCCGACCTGCGCGAAAGCTTTGCGCTGACGATGCTGTTCATCGCCCATGATCTGGCCGTGGTCGAACATATCTGCGACCGTGTGATCGTCATGTATCTCGGCCGGGTGATGGAGATCGCGACGGCCGAGGCGCTTTATGCGCGCCCCAGTCATCCCTATACGCAGGCGCTGCTCTCGGCCGTGCCGGTGCCCAGCCCGGGCCGGCGGCACCGGCGCATCGTGCTCAAGGGCGACATCCCTTCGCCCATCAACCCGCCGTCGGGCTGTGTCTTCCGCACGCGCTGCCCGCGGGCCGAACCGGTCTGCGCCGAAACTGCGCCGCCGCTCAGGCCGGTCGGGCCGCAGCACCAGAGCGCCTGTCACCTCGCGACGTGACAGCGGGCCTCCGCCTTCATGTGCCGGTCATCCTGCCGTGCGGCCGCGCCCTTGCCGCTTTGCACGCCCAAGGATTCGGCAAACACCTCCCAAGATGCGGCAGGCGGGCCCGATCTTCTTGACAGACGCTGCGGCGGGTCACATCGTCAGCAGTAGATTGTCGACAATCGACGACTCGGACGGAGGGAGGCGCGCGTGGTTCACGATCCTTACTGGGACCTCGAACTTGAACCGGAGGAACCCGACTTCGACCCGGCGAAGACGGCCCTTCTGATCATCGACATGCAGAACATGTGTTCCCATCCCAAGGGCTGGATGGGCCGGCTTTGCGACGATCAGGGCCTGCCGGGGCATCTGGACGAACGTTTCGCCTTCATGGAGGAGATCGCGCCCAACCTGCAGCGGCTCATGGGCTTCTGCCGCAGGACGGGGGTCGAGATCATCCATGTGCGCATCGCCTTCCGCACCCGCACGGGGCGGGACGGCAAGCGGGCGCTGATCAACCGGATGGAGACGACCCCGCTCATCCCGTTCGACATGGAAATCTGGGAACCCGTGAAGCCCCTCCCCGACGAGATCGTGCTCGACAAGACCTCGGTCAGCACCTTCAATTCGACCGCGATCGACCAGATCCTGCGCAACATGGGGCGCGACCGGGTCTGGACGGCCGGCTGCGTGACCGAAGGCTGCGTGGAACTGACCACGCGCGACGCCGCGGACCGGGGCTATTACACCACGCTGGTGACGGATTGCTGCGCCTCGTCGCGGCACACGGCGCATGACGACGCGGTCCAGCGCATCACCGACGGCAACATCATCCGCGGCTATACCGCCGATCAGCTGATCGCGCGGGCGGGGATGTGAAGAGAGCCAAGAAACGGCAGGCAGAACAGCAGGAAGACCGGGCCCGGGCGGGGCAAACAAGACCATCAGGGAGATGATGATGACGGCAAGATCGATCGTTTCGACCCTCGGGCGCGGGGCATTCGCGGCGCTTCTGACGAGTGTGGCGCTACCTGTGCTGGCACAGGATGAGACGCCGGTCGAAGGCGGTACGCTCACCGTGGCGCGGCCGGCGGACGTGAACCTCTGGGACCCCAAGTTCACCAATGACAACGACTCGCTCTGGGCGCAGGGGCAGATTTTCGCCAACCTGCTGCAGAATTCTCCGGACGGGACCGAGACCCGCCCCTGGCTGGCCGAAAGCTGGGAGATCAACGCCGATTCGTCGGTCTATACCTTCAAGCTGCGGCAGGATGCCTTCTTCTGCGACGGCTCGCCCATCACCGCGCATGACGTGAAGTATTCCTTCGACCGCGCGACCGCGCCCGATTCGGGCGTGAGCTGGCAGTTCCCCTCGGACCCCAAGGTCGAGGTGATCGATGACCATACCGTGCAGATCTCGCTCTCGCGCCCGAACGTGGCCTTTGCGAGCTATCTGACGCTCTGGGGCTCCTCGATCCTGTCCAAGACCTATGCCGAGGCGGTGGGCGAAGAGGCGATGGCGCAGGAGCCGCTCGGGTCGGGTCCCTTCTGCCTGGAAAGCTGGACCAAGGGGCAGGAAGTGGTCCTGACGCCCAACCCCGGCTACTGGGACAAGACCCAGCCCTATGTCGACCAGGTCGTCTTGCGCGTCGTGCAGGACGACAATGCGCGGCTTCTGCAGGTGCGCACGGGCGAGGTCGACATCGCGCTCGCGATCCCGTTCTCGCTCGCCGGCGCGCTGGACGGTGTCGAGGGGGTCGAGACCCACATGCAGACGATCTTCGGATCGGCCGCGCTGGTGCCGAACCTGCGCACCGTGCCGGCCTTTGCCGATGTCAACGTGCGGATGGCCATGGCCATGGCGACCGACAAGCAGGCAATGGTCGATGCGCTGCTCTTCGGCAATGGCGCGCCCGCGCAATCGCCCTTCTACGGCCCCGGCATCCTGTTCTGGACCGACGAATTCGCCGTGCCCTATGACCTCGAGGCGGCGAAGGCGCTGATGGCGCAGTCGGACTTCGCGGATGGCTTCTCGGCCACGCTGATCCTGCCCTCGGGCGACCAGCTCGCGCAGCAGACGGCGACGATCTTTGCCGACCAGATGGCCGAGCTTGGCATCGAGATCATCATCAGCCCGGTCGAGGCCGGCACCTGGTGGGAGATGTGGTCGGGCGGCGAGTTCGAGCTGGTCTACAAGCTTGGGACCAA
>JBEIDZ010000357.1:0-3056 GCA_040383215.1 Paracoccaceae bacterium
CAGCGCATCGCAATGCGCAGCCGCCTGTTCGGCCTCGCGCGCGGCCTGAGCGGCCGGGTCGAGCGGACCAAGCCCAAAGGCCGCCGCATCGGCGCCAAAGACCGCCGCGGCACCTTCGGCAAGGGCGCGCCTTACCTCAGCCCCGGGCAGCGCCGCCCCCAGATGGGCCGCCTCTCCCGCCGCGACAAAGACCGGGTGATAGATCGCGAAATCGGGCCAGCCCAGCGCCTCCCAGCCCAGCGCCTCGGCAAGCCGCCCGGCATCCGCCGTCCCGGCCTCGGCCACCCGCGCCGCTGCCTCGGGCGGGAGCATCTCCCAGACGACCGCCGCGGGGCGAAGTTCGGCCACGATGCGCGCCTGGGTCAGGTGATGGGCGGGATTGTCATGCACCTCGCCCAGCACAACAATGTCAGAACCCGCCTGCGCAGCGGCACAGGCGGGCCAGAGGACTGCGACGACAGCAAGCCACCTCATCCGAAGAAATGCAGCACTTCCCGCGACTGCGACTCGAGGTTCCGGCGCATCTTGCCGAAGGCCGCCGCCTCGAGCTGGCGCACCCGCTCCTTCGACAGCCCCAGTTCTTCGCCCAGACTCTCGAGCGTGCGCGGCTCCCCCCGCAGCTTGCGCTCGCACACGATGAACCGCTCGCGTTCGTTCAGCGCCGACAGCGCGGTGACCAGCCAGTGCCGCAACGTCTCGGTGTCATGCGAAATCTCGACCCGCTCGGCCGCCTGCATGCCGTCGTCTTCCAGCGCCTCGATCCATTCCCGCCCCTCGTCCTCCGAGGATTGCGTCGCATTGAGCGAAAAGTCCGACCCCGAAAGCCGCCCCTCCATCATCTCCACATCAGCAAGCGGAACGCCCACCTCGGTCGCGATCATCTGCCGCAACTCGTGCCCGTCGAGCGTCACGCCCGCCGCCGCCGCCTCGCGTTCAAGCCGCGCCTGCACCCGGCGCATGTTGAAGAACAGCGACTTCTGCGACGAGGTCGAGCCGGTGCGCACCATCGACCAGTTCCGCATCACATAGTCCTGGATCGACGCCTTGATCCACCAGACCGCATAAGTCGAAAAGCGCACGCCACGGTCGGGGTCGAACTTGTCGGCCGCCTTCATCAGGCCAAGCGAGGCTTCCTGGATCAGGTCGTTCATCGGCGCACCATAGCGGCGGAACTTGCCCGCCATGCTCACGGCCAGCCGCATGTAGGCGGTGATCAGCCGGTGCAGCGCCTTTTCGTCGCGGTGATCGCGCCAGGCATAGGCCAGCCGCAATTCCGTCTCCGCATCCAGAAGCTCCGCGCGCATCGCGGTGCGGGACAGGGTCTGGTCGGAAAAGCCGTCAAGTGCCATAACGTCCCCCTGATCTGTTGCGTCGCCGGACCCGCCGTTCGGGCCTTTCACGTTCTCTTTGCATTCGTTACGCAGAGCCTGCCGGACCGGATCAAACAAAGCCGCATGACGACCCTGCAAAATCTCACACTCGTCCTCGGCGGTGCCTCCTCGGGCAAATCGGCCGAGGCAGAGCGGCGCGTGACCGCGACCGGCCGCCCGCGCGTCTACATCGCCACGGCCGAGCCCTGGGACGACGAGATGGCCGCAAAGATCGCCCGCCACCGCGCCGCCCGCGGCCCCGCCTGGCGCACGGTCGAAGCGCCGCGCGACCTGCCCGCCGCGCTGGCGACGGTGACCGCAGACGAAGCCGTGCTGATCGACTGCGCCACGCTCTGGCTCACCAACCTCATGCTCGCCGACAGTGACCTCGCCGCGGCCGAAGCCGCGCTCCTCGCCGCCATCGACGCCTGTCCCGCCCCGGTCGTGATCGTCTCGAACGAGGTCGGCCAGGGCATCGTCCCCGACAACGCGCTGTCCCGCCGCTTCCGAACGGCCCAGGGTGGCCTGAACCAGCGCCTCGCCGCCCGCGCCGCCAGCGTCGTCGCCGTCATGGCGGGCCTGCCCCTCACGCTCAAATCCCCGCCCCCCTGACGCAGGACAAGGCCAAAGGAAACGCCGCCCCACCCGATTTTCTGTCCCCAGATATCCCGGGGCGCGGGCCGCAGGCCCGGGGGGGCAGCGCCCCCTCTCCCCCCGCCCGAGCCAAAGGCCGCCGCCATGCCCGACCTCTCCCCGACCCGCATCTGGTGGGTCCGCCACGCCCCGACCCATGCCAAGGCCATGGCCGGCCATCGCGACATCCCCGCCGACCTCTCCGATACCGCCGCCCTCGCCCGCCTCGCAGCCTTCCTGCCCCCCGCCCCCCTCACCTCCTCGGACCTCGTCCGCGCCATCGCCACCGCCGACGCCATTGCCGGCACCCGCCCGCGGCTCCCCCCCGATCCGGGCTTTCGCGAATTCGACCACGGCGTTTGGGACGGGCTCCACTGGACCGAGATCGCCGCCCGCTGGCCCGCCCTCTCGCGCCGGTACTGGGAAAGCCCCGGCGACGCCGCCCCGCCCGGCGGCGAAAGCTGGAACGCCGGCGCCGCCCGTGTCAGCCGCGCCATCGACCGCTATCTCGGCACCCTGCCCGACCTCATCGTCGTCGCCCATATGGGCCCGATCCTGACCCAGCTGTCCCGCGCGACCGGGCAGAGCGCGGCCGACACGCTCGCCCATGCCATACCACCGCTCTCGGTCACCTGCCTGTCCCATGACGGCGCCGCCTGGCGGGCCGGGCTTGTCGCCCACCTCGCCTGACGCCGCACCCGGCCGGAATCGCAGGCCGCGCTCTTGACCCCGCCCCCTTGCATCGGCCATGCCGTCACCAAGTCAAACCCCCCCCGGCCTCCGGAGAACCGCGATGCCCGATCTTCTCGTCATCGGCGACCGCTCCTATTCCAGCTGGTCGCTGCGCGGCTGGCTCCTTTGCGCCGCCTTCGGCATCCCGGTCGAAACCCGCCTGATCCGCCTCTACAGCGACGATTTTGACGCCGCGCTCGGGGATTTCCCGCCCGCCCGCACCGTGCCCGTCCTGCGCACCGCCGACGGGACCGTGATCCCCGACAGCCTCGCCATCGCCGAGGAGCTGGCGACCCGCCATCCCGAAGCCGGGCTCTGGCC
>JBEIDZ010000358.1:0-3047 GCA_040383215.1 Paracoccaceae bacterium
GCGCCCAGAAGAGCGTGTCTCAGTCTCATGTCAGTGCTCCTTGTTGGTGCTCGTCATTCGCCTCACGGGCAGCCGGGGCATCCCCGGCCGTCCTTGTCGCCTCGTCGTACAGATGGCAGGCGACCGCACGCCCCGGCGCCACCTCGCGCGGGGCAGGGTCGAGCCTGCGGCAGATATCCATCACCCGCGGGCAGCGCGTGCTGAAATTGCAGCCCGGCGGCGGGTTCGCAGGCGAGGGCACATCGCCCTTCAGCACGATCCGCTCCGACCCGCGCGCCAGCCCCGGATCAGGGTCCGGCACCGCCGACAGCAGAGCCTGCGTATAGGGGTGGAGCGGTTCGGCAAAGATCGCCTCGCGCGGCCCGGTCTCGAAGATCCTCCCCAGATACATCACCGCCACCCGTGTCGCGATATGGCGCACCATCGACAGGTCGTGGCTGATGAACAGGTAGGTCAGCCCGAACCGCTCCTGCAGGTCTTCGAGCAGGTTCACCACCTGCGCCTGGATCGAGACGTCGAGCGCCGCGATCGGTTCGTCGCAGACGATGAACTGGGGGTTGAGCGCGAGCGCCCGCGCGATCCCGATCCGATGCCGTTGCCCGCCCGAGAAGGCAAGCGGATAGCGCCCCGCAAAACCCCGGCTCAGCCCGACCGCATCCATCAGCGCATGGACCTTCTCGCGCTTCTCGGCCCGGCTCAGGCCCGTATGCTCGTCCAGCGGCTCGCGGATGATCGCCTCGACCGTCATCCGCGGGTCAAGGCTCGCCTGCGGGTCCTGAAAGACCATCTGCATCCTGGGCCGCATCCGGCGCAGTTCGGCCTGCCCGGCTGTCGCGATCTCGGCCCCGTCGATGCGGATCGACCCGCGCGTGACGTCGTAAAGCCGCAGGATCGCCCGTCCCGTTGTCGACTTGCCGCAGCCCGACTCACCCACAAGGCCCAGCGTCTCGCCCTCGGCCACGTCAAGGTTCACGCCGTCGACTGCCTTCACCCAGCCGGTCCGGCGCCGCAAGAGCCCGCTGTGAATCGGGAATGCATCGCGAGGTCGCGCACCTCGACCAGCGGCCTAGACATGCGCCGCCTCCGCCGCTGCTGCGCCGGGCGCGGGCGCCGCAATCCCAGGATCGGCGCGCAGGCAGGCCACGCCATGACCGGGCGCAACGGGGTAAAGCTGCGGGTTCATCCGGTTGCAGGTGGCAAAGCGCAGGGCACAGCGGTCGGCAAAGGTGCAGGCATCGGGCGCCGCCGTCAGCACCGGGGGCTGCCCCTCGATCACGTTCAGCCGCCGCGCCCGCGCCTCGCGCAGCCGTGGCACGCTCGCCAGCAGCGCCTTGGTATAGGGGTGCTGCGGCGTGCCGAACAGGGTGGCCACCGGCGCCTCCTCGACCACCTGCCCGCCATACATCACCATCACCCGGTCGGCGATCCCTGCGATCACGCCCAGGTCATGCGTGATCCAGATCACGGCCATCCCGAGCTTGCGGCGCAGATCGGCCATGAGTTCGAGGATCTGCGCCTGGATCGTGACGTCAAGCGCGGTCGTCGGCTCGTCCGCGATCAGCAGTTCCGGTTCGCAGGCCAGCGCGATCGCGATCATCACCCGCTGCCGCATCCCGCCCGAAAACTGGTGCGGATAATCGTCCAGGCGCCGCCCCGCATCGGGGATGCCGACAAGCTCCAGAAGCTCGCCCGCCCGCGCCCGCGCCGCACGCCGGTCCATCCCCTTGTGAGCGCGCAGAGGCTCCATGATCTGGAACCCCACCGTGAACACCGGGTTGAGCGAGGTCATCGGGTCCTGGAAGACAAAGCCGATCCGGCCGCCCCGGATGCGTCGCAGCGTCTCGGGGTCGACCGTCAGAAGGTCCTGCCCGCCGAACATCACGCGCCCCGCCACCACCTCGGCCGGCGGCGAAGGCAGAAGCCCGATGAGCGACATCATCGTGACCGACTTGCCCGACCCGCTTTCGCCCACGACGCCCAGAAGCTCGCCCGGCGCGACCGAGAAACTGACGTCATTGACGGCATGCACGTCCCCGCTGCGCAGGCGGAACACGGTCCTGAGGCCCCGGACATCCAGGACTGGGCTCGCCCTGTCGGGCATGCGGACCCCCCCGTCGGTTCGCGTTCTGCGCTGCAGTCGCAGGGGTTTGTGCCCCCGGACCTGCACCGGCGACGCTATCACCAAACTCGCGCCCCGCAAGCCCCCTCGCCGCTTGACCCCGCGTCGCGCTCCCGTCAGCCTGTGCCCGAGCCCGCTGGCCGGGCTTCGCCACGGAGCCCCTCCCCATGCCCTCCATCGCTGCCGCCCGCGACCTGCTTGACCGGCTCGTGGCTTTCCCCACGGTCAGCACCGACAGCAATGCCGGCCTGATCGCCTTTGCCGCGGACTGGCTTGCCGGCCAGGGCGTGCAGGCCGCGGTCGTGCCCATGGCCGACAGCGCCAAGGCCGGTCTCTTTGCCCAGATCGGCCCCGATGCGCCGGGCGGCGTCCTGCTGTCGGGCCATACCGATGTCGTCCCCGTGGCCGGTCAGGACTGGACCACGGACCCCTTTGCCGTGACCGAACGCGACGGGCGGCTTTACGGCCGCGGCACCGCCGACATGAAGGGCTTCGATGCGCTCGCGCTTGCCGCCATGGGCCTGGCCGTGCGTGCGCCGCTCCGCCGCCCGCTCCAGATCGTGCTCACCCCCGACGAAGAGATCGGCTGCACCGGCGCCCCGCCGCTGATCGCCGCACTGCAGGCCGCGCGCCTTTCCCGGGCCGGGGCGGTGATCGTCGGCGAACCGTCGATGATGAAGGTGGTGACCGGCCACAAGGGTGCCCTCGCCTTCCGCGTCGCGCTGCGCGGGCACGAGGTCCATTCCTCCCGCCTGCCCGAAGGCGTCAGCGCCGTGATGGAAGGGGCCCGCCTCGTCACCGCCATCGATGCGATGAACGACATCGCCCGCGCCAGGCCCGTGACGACCGCGGCCGCGCTCTTCGATCCGCCCTTCAGCACCTTCCATGTCGGCCAGATCGCCGGCGGCACGGCGCAGACCATCACCGC
>JBEIDZ010000359.1:0-3028 GCA_040383215.1 Paracoccaceae bacterium
CGCCGGGCAGGAGGTTCATCGACGGCGAGCCGATGAACTGCGCCACGAACTCGCTGTTGGGCCGGGTGTAGAGTTCGAGCGGCGTGCCGACCTGCGCGATGCCCTTGTTCGCGAGCACCACGATACGGGTGGCGAGCGTCATCGCCTCGATCTGGTCATGGGTGACATAGATCATGGTCGCGTCCAGCTGGCGGTGCAGCTGCGAAAGCTCCACCCGCATGTCGCCGCGCAGGGCCGCGTCGAGGTTCGAGAGCGGCTCGTCGAAGAGGAAGATCCTGGGGTTGCGCACGATCGAGCGGCCGATGGCCACGCGCTGGCGCTGGCCGCCCGACAGCTGGCCGGGGCGCAGGGCGAGCTTGTCGGTCAGCTTGAGGATTTCGGCGGCGCGGCCGACCTTCTGGCGCACGTCCGTTTCAGCCAGGCGAGCGACGCGCAGGGGAAAGGCGATGTTCTCGAAGACCGAGAGATGGGGGTAGAGGGCGTAGGACTGGAACACCATGGAAATCCCGCGCTGCACGGGGGGTTCGAGGCTGACGTCGCGCCCGTCGATCAGCACCTTGCCCGAGGTCGCGGCTTCGAGCCCCGCGACGATGCGCAAGAGCGTGGACTTGCCGCAGCCCGAGGGGCCGACGAAGACCACGAATTCCTTGTCCCGGATGGCAAGGTCGATGTCGTGCAGCACCTTCGTTGCGCCGAAGGACTTGGAAACGGATCGGAGGTCGAGGGTTGCCATCGGCGATACCTCAGAAAGACAAGCGCTGTGCGTGGTAGCCCTTGCCCGTACCTCTGTAAACAGCCCCCGCACTCTGACTCATTTCAACAAATAAGGCGTCAGACAGCCCCGACAATCAAAGCTACCCGAGCGAGACACTATCTCCCAGAAAAACAATGAAGACTGATCGGTAGATCGTCAACACAGGGAAAAACAAGGTATGAGCAACTTGGCCTGACGACACATCAAATAAGCGGCGCAAGAGTCTTTTGCGCCGCTTTCACTGGCATTTCGCCGATGACGAGGCCTTCCGGCTCGAGGTTGGGACGGCGCCCGCGCTCTGGCAGGAGACCGCCTTCCGCGGCGAGGGCTGCCCTGTACCGGGCGTCTTTGGCGGCGGCGCGGATGGGCCATGACGTGGTCATGTGCCCGGCGCAGCATGTCTATCTTGACATGGCCCACAGCGGCGACCCCGACGACTGGGGTGCGGCCTGGGCCGCCTTTGTCGACCTCGGGGAGGTGCTGAACTGGTCGCCCGTGCCGGCAGGGGCCGAGGATATCGCCCCGCGCGTGGTCGGCGTGCAGGGCACCTTCTGGGCCGAATTCACCACCGAGGACCGGCAGATGGAGGCGCTGATCGCGCCCCGCATCCTGGGCGTGGCCCAGAAGGCCTGGGAAAGCGGCGATCCGGGGACCGGCACCATGACGGGGCCGGAGCTGCGCGCGCTGTCCCGCAGCTATGGGCCGGTCTTCGACGCGATGGGATGGGACTGGTACCGCGGCGCCTGAGCCGAACCGCCAGCGCCTGTTTACCAGTGCGGCGGCGGGGTGTCGGCGGGCGGGGCATGGCCCGGCGCCTCGGCGCGGTCAGCCTCGCGCGCAAGAAGGAAGGTGACGCGCCGGGTGAGTGCGGCAATCTCGCGCTCCTGCCGGGCGACGATGTCGGAGAGGTCGTCGACCGCCCGCGTCAGGTGGGCGAGCCGCTCCTCGATGGCGGTGGTGTCGGCCGGCGGGGCAGCGCCGCGCTCAGCCACCGAGGAAGCCTTCGAGCACGTTGACCGTGTTCACGCCCACCTTCTCGATCGCATAGCCGCCTTCCATGACGAAGACCGTGGGCAGGCCCATCCGCCCGATGCGGCGCCCGCAATCCATGAAATCGGGGCTGTCGAGGCGAAAGAAGCTGATCGGGTCGTCCTTGTAGGCGTCCACCCCGAGCGAGACGACCAGCGCCTCGGCCCCCCAGGCGCGGATGCGGCCGATGGCATCGTCCAGCGCCTCGGCCCAGGGGCCATAGGCGGTCTTGGGCGGCAGCGGATAGTTGAGGTTCGCCCCTTCGCCCGCGCCCTGGCCGCGTTCGTCGGCATGGCCGACGAAATAGGGATACATGTCATAGGGGTCGCCGTGGATCGAGGCGAAGAGCACATCGGCGCGGCGGTAGAAGATTTCCTGCGTGCCGTTGCCGTGGTGAAAGTCGATGTCGAGCACCGCCACGCGGCGCGCGCCGTCATGGGCGAGCATGTCGGCGGCGACGGCGGCGTTGTTGAGAAAGCAGTAGCCGCCATACTGGTCCTGCGTCGCATGGTGCCCGGGCGGGCGGCAGAGCGCGAAGGCCGCCCGCGCGCCGCCTGCGACCGCGCGCGTCGCCGCCTGGGCCGAGGCCATGGAGGAGAGCGCGGCCCGCCAGGTGCCGCCGGTGATCGCGGTTTCCGAAGCATGGCAGTAGTAGCCCACCCGCCCGTCGATGTTGCGCGGGATGATGTCGCTGCGCTGGTGGCGCGTCGGCATGCCGGCGCAGATGATCTCTCCGGCCATGCCGGCGGCTTTCCAGTCGTCCCATGCGGTTTCGAGGAAATGCAGGAAATCCGCGTCCAGCAGCCGCCGCACCGGCCCCATGTCCACGGGCCCGGGGTCGGTCACCGCCGGAAAGCCCTGTTCGCTGAGGCGCGCAAGGACGTATTCGATCCGCGAGGGACGTTCGTAAGGGGTGACGAACTGACCTCCCGACAGCTCGGCCTGGGGGAAGTGAAGGCGGTGGTCTTCGGAAAAGAAGGTCTGCATCTGGTCCTCGCGCGGGTCGGGTCGGGTGGCAGACTAGCCTCTGGCGCGGGAAGGACAAGCCGGGCGCGGGGGCGGCTTGTGGCGGGGCCACCACACCGGCGCGGGCGATGGTCGCGGACCCCCTGCCCGCGCGGCGCGGCGGGGGCTATGCGTGACCGTCGCGGCGCGCCGCGGCAGACCTGCGGTGACCGGGCCCCTCTGGCGGAAGTGGCGGCGCTTCCGTGATGTCGGCACCTTGACGCTCCCCGCCGCCGGGAG
>JBEIDZ010000360.1:0-3011 GCA_040383215.1 Paracoccaceae bacterium
AGGGGGACGCCGGTGCCGTTCATCAGCACCAGTTCGAGGCCGCGGAAGAGGAAGGAGGTGCCGATCGTGATGACGAGCGAGGGGATGTTGAGCCAGGAGACGAGCGCGCCGTTGATCCAGCCGCAGAGCGCGCCCACGGCGAAGGCGGCGACGAGGCCGAGATACCAGGGCACGCCCATCGGCACGAGGAGCGCGAAGGCGGCGGTGCCGAGGGCCATGATCGAGGGGAAGGAGAGGTCGATCTCTCCGGTGATGACGACGAAGGTGAGGGCGATGGCGATGATGCCGAATTGCGGGGTCGTCTGGGCGAAGGCGAGGTAGATGTTGGATTTGCTGAACACCTCGGGCGCGGCGATGACAAAGCCGAGCCACATCAGCAGGCCTACGCCGATGATGCCCATCTGCGAGCCGTAGCGGCGCAGGAGCGAGGGCGGCGCGACGCGGTTGTCGGACGGCTTGCGCATGGAGGTGTCGGGCGTCTGGGTCGTCATGGGCGGGCCTTCGGGCTGGGGCGCATCACTGGAGCGAGCCGGTGCGGGCGACGCGGTAGAGGCGGTCGATCAGCTCTTCCATCGTGATCTGGGTCTTGTCGTAGATGCCGGCGACGCGGCCGCGGTCGAGCACGTAGAGGCGGTCCACCACCGGATAAACGTGGAAGATGTTGTGGTCGATGAAGATCGCGGATTTACCCGCGGCCTTGATGTTGCGCACGAAATCGAGGGTCTTGGCGGTCTCGGTCAGCGAGAGGCCCATGGTGGGTTCGTCGAGGATCACGAGATTGGCGTCGAAATAGAGCGCGCGGGTGATGGCGACGCCCTGCTTTTCGCCGCCCGACATGGTGGCCACCACATTGTCGGGATGCACGGCGGCCGAGGTGAATCCCATGTGTTCGGACATCAGGCGCGCGGATTCGGCGCGCATCTTCTTCACGTCGAGCAGGCCCCATTTCGTGCGCGGTTCGCGCCCCATGAACATGTTGCGCCAGATCGGCTGTTTTTCGCAGAGCGCGCGTTCCTGGTAGACCGTTTCGATCCCGAGGCTGCGGGCGCGGGCGACGGACCAGTCGTCGATGAGTTCACCCTTGAACCAGATCTCTCCGCCGGGGTCGGGGCGGTGGAAGCCCATCACCGTCTTGACGAGGGTGGACTTGCCGGCGCCGTTGTCGCCGAGCAGGCCCACGATCTCTCCGGGATAGACGGCGAAGTCGATGTCGGAGAGGGAGCGCACCTCGCCGAAGGTCTTGGAGACGTGGCGAAGCTCGATCACCGGGGTGGTCTGGGGCGTAGCGGCGGGTGCGGCGCCGGACGGCGCCGGTCGGGTGTCAGGCATGGGCGGACCTCTGGCGGTGCGGCCCCCCTCGCGGGTGTCGCGCGGGGGGCCTGGCTGTGGCTGAACGCGGTGTCAGCGGATCTCGACCGCCGCGAGGGGGGCGACGGCATCGACGTTGGAGGCATCGACGAAGGCGCCGGCGGTGTTGATGTCGAGACCGGAGAAGCCGTATTTCTCGGTCAGGCAGATGTTGAGGATCGGCAGGTAGCCCTGCAGGAAGGGCTGCTGGTCGATCACCAGGTTCTGGAAGCCGTCCTTGACCGCCTGGGCGGTGTTGGGCGACATGTCGAAGCCCGCGAAATAGACCTGGCCGGGGGCAAGGCCCGCCGCCTGGGCATAGACGCCGACGTTCGAGGTCAGGCCGCCGTGGTCGGTCACCACGATCTTGACATCGGGGTTGGCGCCCATCAGGCCGACGAAGGTCGCGGTGCCGGCATTCGGGTCGGCATTGGTGGCGGCGTCGATTTCCTGGTAGATCACCTCGAGCCCGGCCTCGGTGAAGGCGTCGATCACGCCGACGGTGCGCTGGCCGCGGTCGCCGCCCTGGCCCTGCAGGCCCCAGACAAAGACCTTGTCACCGGCGGCTGCGCCCGAACGCTTGACCGCTTCGGCGGCGAGCGCATGGCCGGCCGAATAGTTCGGCGCGCCGACATAGCCGAAGCCCTGGGGCGCATATTTGGCCTGGCTGTCGGGCAGCGAGGTGTTGAGCGTGGTGAAGATCATGCCCGCGGCCAAGGCCTGGTCGACGATGGGGCCGGTCGCGGCTTCGCCGGCAAAGCCGTAGGTCGCGATCCCGTTCACGCCGGTCGCGACGGCCTGCTGGATCTGCTGCAGCATCAGGTTGGGGTCCCAGTTCGAGAAGTAGTAGGTCACGGTGGGCCCGAGGTCGAGTTCGGCCTGGCGGAAGCCGTTATAGACGTTGTTGGCGAAGACGCCGCCTTGCGGGCCGCCGGGGAAGGCAGCGATGGTGACGCCCGAGCACCACTTTTCGGTCGGGTCGGCGAAGGCGCCGGTCGCGGACAGCGCCGCCGCCGAGCAGGCAAGCGCCGAAAGCCAGATTCTGGTCGAAGTCATGTCAGCTATCCTCCCAAGACGGGCCTCCGGCGGGTTCTGCGCCGCGTGTCAGGGCCACGGCGGAATCGGTAATGGAGTCATACAAGGCTGTAAACGGTTTTCTTCGGCCCGGGCAGGCGGGGTGGTGCGGGCGCCGTGCATCCGCGCGGAAGTCGCCCTTTTGATGCCGCGGTGCGGCATGGATTGCGGCAGTGCGGCGAGGATGGGCGATTTACGCGCGGATGAAGTTGTCCTACATCTTTGGGCATGTCCGTGTTGTCGCCCGACCCTGTCGCCCGTGCCCGCCCCGCCGCGCCCAGCGTGGCCGAGATGCTGTCGACGGAGGTGATCGACCGGCTGGCGATCGGGGAGAGGCTGCCGTCGGAGGCGGATCTGGCGCAGCGCTTTGCGGTCAGCCGGGTGACGGTGCGCGAGGCGCTGAAGATCCTTGCGGGGCAGGGGCTGGTCAGCCTGTCGCGGGGGCGGCGCGCGGTGGTGACGCAGCCCGATGGCGCGCTGTTCGGGGGGTTCCTGCGGTCCCTGATCCGGTCTGACCCGCGGGCGATGTTCGACCTTCTGCAGGTGCGCCGCGTGCTCGAGGTGCAGTCGGTGCAACTGGCCTGCCGGCA
>JBEIDZ010000361.1:0-3005 GCA_040383215.1 Paracoccaceae bacterium
CGTGCCGCGGCCCGAGATCGAGAACACGTCGTCGATCGTCAGCAGTCAGGGCAGGTCAACGGCGCGGGCCGGGGACGGGAGGTACTCCTCCACGGCCTTCAGCAGGGCGCGGATCGACTGCTCGCCGATGTCCGGACGCTCGCCGATCATGGCCTGGTGGGCCGAACCCTTGATGATCGGAATGTCATCGCCGGGGTATTCATAGGACGAAAGCAGCTCGCGCACTTCCATCTCCACCAGCTCCAGCAGTTCCTCGTCATCCACCAGGTCGACCTTGTTCATGTAGACGACCATGTAGGGGATGCCGACCTGACGGCCCAGCAGGATGTGCTCGCGCGTCTGGGGCATCGGGCCGTCCGAGGCCGCAACCACCAGGATCGCACCGTCCATCTGGGCGGCACCGGTGATCATGTTCTTCACATAGTCGGCGTGGCCGGGGCAGTCGACGTGGGCATAGTGGCGTGCTTCGGTCTCGTATTCCACATGCGCGGTCGAGATCGTGATGCCACGAGCGCGCTCTTCCGGGGCGCCGTCGATCTGGTCATAGGCGCGGAATTCGCCGAAATACTTCGTGATCGCCGCCGTCAGCGTCGTCTTGCCGTGGTCAACGTGGCCGATCGTGCCGATGTTGACGTGCGGTTTGTTGCGTTCAAACTTTGCCTTTGCCATAGCGGCCACCCTTGGTTCTGGGGGGCCCCGCAACGATCCGCGGCAGGCCCCGATCTACACGCGCGGCGACTTATCGCCCGCGCGCGGGAAAATCAAGCGTCAGTTGCTGGCCTGGGCTTCGGGCTCGCGCGGGGGCAGGCCAAACCATTCGGGGTTTTCCAGCAGGTAATTCTGCACCGCCAGCGCCCCGCGATAGGCCATGCGCGCCAGTTGCTGTTCCTTGGTCTGCGTGATGCCCGAGCCGATGAAGCTTTCGGGCGAAATGCCCTCCACCATGGTCAGCTGCTTGCCCCCGGGGTTCAACAGCGTCTGCGTCGCATCGTCATAGACGTAAACCGTCATGATCAGCGCCGACCGGGGCGAGGCCACGACCGGAACGCCGGGCGGGGCCAGCACATAGCCGTCGATCGCCATGCCGAAATTGTAGATCCGGCTGCCCTCATACCGCCCGAACCGGTCCGCCATGGCCTTTTCCATCGCGGCTTTCCATTCCTCCGCCGTCACGCTGCGCGAGATCCCCGGCGCCTGCGCATTCTCGGCCACGGCAATGTTCAGCCCCATCACGAAATCACCCAGCGGCACCGGGGGCTTCTTCAGGTCATTGGTCTCGCAAGCGGCCAAAAGGGCCAGAAGCGGGATCATTGCAAGGGTCTTGGTCAGCAGCGACATGTCCGGGGCTCCGCGGGGCGCCTCTGCCCCTGTCGCGCACATAGCCATTGCCGCCCCGCCGCGCAACAGCCCCGCCCGCCGCCGGCAACAGCCCGCCGCTTTCCCCCCGCCGATCCGCCCCTATATTGACCTCATGGATCAGCCCCTTCCCCATCCCGTCCGCGTGCCCCTTGGCGTCACCCCCCTTGGCATCTGGGGCTCGTTCCAGACCGGGCGGCGCAACATCCTTGAACTCATCCCCGAGGTCGCCACCCACGCCCCGATCCTGTCGGGCACCACCGGCAAACGTTGGCACATGGTCATGGACCCCGAGGCGCTGCGCCACATCCTGCGCGACCGGGTCGAAGATTACCCCAAATCCACCGTCACCAAGCTGATCCTGGGCCCCGCCATCGGCAATTCCATGTTCGTGGCCGAGGGCGCCGAATGGCTCTGGCAGCGCCGCACCGCCGCCCCCGTCTTCTCGCACCGCAACATCGCAGCCCTCTCCCCCGTCATGTCCGCCGCCGCCGACCGCGCCAGCGCCCGGTTCGCCGCCGCATCCGGCCCGGTGGATGCCTTCGACCAGATGGTCACCGCGACTTTCGAGGTCATCGCCGATGTCACCCTCTCGGGCGGCCCCGAGGCCAAGGCCGGGATCGACCGCGACGCCGTCCACCGCGCCATCGAAGGCTATATCGGCCAGACCGCCCGCCTGTCCGTGCTGGATATCCTCGGCGCCCCCGCCTGGGTACCCCGCCCCGGCCGCCTCTTCACCGGCGGCCAGATGCGCCAGATCAAAACCACCGCCGATGCCGCCATCGCCCGCCGCCGGGCCGAAGGCGCCCGCCCCATCCCCGACCTTCTTGACCTTCTCAAGGCCGGCCAGGATCCCTCCACTGGCCGCCAGATGTCGCCCGACGAATTGCGCGACAATCTCCTCACCTTCATCGTGGCCGGGCACGAAACCACCGCCCTCACCCTGGCCTGGGCCCTTTACCTCTGCGCCCATGACCCCGCCGTGCAGGATCAGGCCCGCGCCGAGGCCCAGGCCGCCCTCGGCCCCCGCACCGCCACCGTGGCCGACCTGCCCGCCCTTCCCCTCATCCGCCGCATCGTGGACGAGGCGCTGCGCCTTTACCCGCCCGCCGCCTTCCTGGCCCGCACCGCGCAAAAGCACGACACGCTTCTCGGCCGCGAAGTGCGCCCGCAAGATACGATCATCCTGCCGATCTACGCCCTTCATCGCCACCACAAGCTCTGGCCCGACCCCGACCATTTCGACCCGAACCGCTTCCTCTCTCCGCCGCAGCTCTTCTCCTACCTGCCCTTCGGCGACGGCCCCCGCATCTGCATCGGCGCCTCCTTCGCCCTGCAAGAGGCCGTCATCATCCTGGCCACGCTCTTGGCCCGCTTCCGCTTTTCCGCCATCCGCGGCCAGGCGCCAAAACCGGTGATGATCCTGACGCTGCGCCCCGAGGGCGGGGTCTGGCTGAGGGTGGAGCGGGTCTAAGGCGATAGCCTTGTCTTTCGTCTCTCCTTGGGGGTGACCCCGCCAGGTGTGGTGAAGTCATTGAAGATCGGTTCTCAGGTAAACCGGTTGTCCCGCGGGAAGCCGCGCGGGGCCATTTTGCCGGCGCTGGCGCGGGCGCCGGTCCATTCGGCGAGGTCGGTCTCGGTCCGCGTGC
>JBEIDZ010000362.1:0-2957 GCA_040383215.1 Paracoccaceae bacterium
CGGGCGCAGGGTCGTCTCGGCCTTCATCGCCACCGCCTTCGCTTGAGGCACACCGCCGAGACCGCCAGCACGCAATGGCGCGCCGTGGCCGACCAGATCAGACCCAGAGTGCCGAAGCTGGCCACCATCATGGACGAGGCAGAATCCGACGTGCTGGCCTACATGACCTTCCCCAAAGAGCACCGGGCCAAGCTGCATTCCACCAACCCCATCGAACGGCTGAACGGAGAAATCAAACGCCGCACCGACGTCGTGGGTATCTTTCCAAACGATGCTGCCATCGTGCGGCTCGTCGGCGCCTTGCTGCTCGAACAGAACGACGAATGGGCCGTTCAGCGCGCCCGATACATGACGCTGGAAACCATGGCCCCTTTGAGCGATGATCCTCTGATCAGCCTGCCCGTCGTGGCCCGCTGATCAAGCAGGCCCGCGCCAGAAATGGCGGTGATCTTCATGGCCAGCTAAACCACCTCGTGGGACACGATCGCCCTCTCCTTCAGCTTGTGCTTCGACACCACGAGTTTGGCACATCGCGATGCCGTCAGGGGAGAGCGGCATCCACCCCATCTCTGGCGCGTCAGAGGGAAGGATGCTCACGGACCATGAACGCCATGTTGGTTTTAGTGTCAGTGGTCCGTTTCTGTCCGGACAAAACCGGCTTTCAGGCCAATCGTTGCTTCGCTGGCGTCCAGCGTGGGCAAGCGTGAGAGGGCCAGTTGTGGCATGTTGTGTGGAGATAGGTCAATAATCGCGGGGAGTCGGCTCGATGACGCCGCTCTTGCGCACGTTGGCGGCCTCTCGCCCCGCGGGGAAGCGGGCAAGGCTGCGCGTCCCTGTCACGCCGTCAGGGAAGCGATCCGGAGCGACGCCGCCAGCCGGTCGAGTTCGGACAGCAACGGTGCGGCAAGCGGGATGCCCTGCAGCAGCCGGTCCTGCCGGAGCGACAGCGCCCGCTCTCCCGGCAGGCGGATGGAGTCAAAGCCGGGCCGCAGGAGTGACGCCTTCATCTCGGCCCGGATCGCATCGACCTGCGCCTTGAAGGCTGCGACATCGCCAAAGGCCTTGATGTCGATGGCCAGGATGAACTGCCCGGTGTTGGTGGTGCTGGCATCGTCGGCGTTGAAGTCGATCACATCCCGCCCGAAGGCCGCGCCGTTCAGCGTGCCGGCAAGCAGGCCGAAGATCAGCGCAAGGCCGAAGCCCTTGGGCCCGCCGATGGGCAGGAGCGACCCGCCTGCCGCCTTGGCCGGATCGGTCAGCGCACGACCCAGCGCGTCGATCATCCAGCCCTCGGGCATCATCTCGCGCCGCTGGGCGGCAAGTTTCACCTTGCCATAGGCCGCAGTCGTCGTGGCCATGTCGAGCAGGACCGGCATTGTCTGTCCCGGCACGGCGACGGCGATGGGGTTGGTCGACAACAGGAGTTCGATCCCGCCCCAGGGCGCCATGTGGTTGGCACTGCCGACAGCCACATAAAGGCCGATCATGTCACGGGCGAGCAGCATCATCGGATAGACCCCGGCCGCGCCTGCATGGTTCGAGTGATGCGCGCCGACCCAGCCGATACCGTGTTCGGCGGCAATGTCTGCCGCGAGGTCGGCGCACCGCTTGATCACAAGATGACCCATGGCGTTGTCACCGTCGATCAGCGCCATCGCCCCATGCCGCCGGTCGATGCGGATGTCTGGCACAGGATTGATCCCGCCGGCCTGCAGCCGCGCAACGTAGCGCGGCAGGCGAAAGATGCCGTGCCCGTCACCGCCGAGCAGATCGGCTTCGACCATCAGCTCTGCCACGGTCGCGGCGTCGGCGGGTGGCAGACGCTGGGCGGTCAGGGCGGCCGCGATGAAGCCGCGCAAGGTGTCAGCCGGAAAGCGGCGCGCGTCGGTCATTGCCGCCCCTGCAGCAAGGACAGTGCCGCGCCCCCCAGGATCGTGGAATGGCTCGCGGCAGGCAGGCGCAGGCTGTTCACCACGTCGATCGCATCATACTGGCCCATGTCAAAGGGATAGTCGCTGCCCAGAAGCACCCGATCAGGGCCCACCTGATCGACCAGGAACTGCAGCGGTGCCACATCGTGCAGGATCGTGTCGTAGATCAGCCGGTCGAGCGAGGCACAGGGCGGTGATGTGAGCGTCACCTGTGCCTCGGCCCGCATCGTCCAGCCATGTTCCCAGCGCGCCGCCTGATAGGGGGTAAAGCCGCCGCCATGCGACATCAGGAAGTTGATCCCGGGATGGCGTTCGATGACGCCGCCGAATACCAGGCAGGCGGCAGCAATGGTCGTATCCAGCGGATTTCCGATGAAATTCTGCAAGTAATAGCTGCGCTGCCGGTCGATACCGGCAACCTGCAGCGGATGGACCAGGATCAGCGCTTCCAGGTCTGACGCGACGTGCCAGAACGGCTCGAGCGCGGGGTCGTCCAGGTTGCGGCCGTTGGTGTTCGACCCGATCATCGCACCGCTGAGGCCGCGGTCCGTGATCGCGCGACGCAGTTCGGCGGCGGCCAGTTCAGGAGCCTGCATCGGCACAGTGGCCAAGCCGTGGAACCGGTCCGGCCGGGCACGGACCAGGGCCGCGATCTGGTCGTTCTGGATCTGGCTGGCTGTCAGGGTGATCTGCGGGTCCTGATCGTAGAGCACCGTCTGCGGGCAGACTGCGAGCACCTGCCAGTCAAAGCCATAGCGCTCCATGTCGGCCAGCCGCCGCTCCAGATCCCAGCCGCCCCGCGGAAAGGGCTTGTAGGCGTGGCCCGCCACCGTCAGCACGGCAAAGTCATCGTTGATAGGCGTCAGGCCGGGTGCCACAGAAGGCACTTCGCGCTGCAACAGGTTAATCGTTTGAGTGTCCAGGATATGGGCATGCGCATCGATGGTCAGCGGGGCCATGGGGGGTTCCACTCGGGCAGGGGTCAGCGTTTCTCGAAATCGAAGTTCAGCGAGAACCGCCCCTCAG
>JBEIDZ010000363.1:0-2955 GCA_040383215.1 Paracoccaceae bacterium
CCCCAGAACAGCCCGCCGAAAAACCCCTGCATCCCGTGCATCCTGATCCTGTTCCACCCGGGGCCGACCCTGCAGGGGCGGACCCTGGCGCCGGATGGCGTTGCGGCCCGCTCCCGGCACGACTATACCCGCGCCTGCGGCCCGGAAGGTAGCCCCCATTCTCGCCCGGAAGGCAAGCTAGTCATGCTTTTGCTGATCGACAACTACGACAGCTTTACCTACAACCTCGTCCACTACCTGGGCGAGCTTGGCGCCGATGTCATGGTGCGCCGCAACGATGCGCTGACAGTGCAGGACGCGATCGCGCTCCGACCCGCCGGCATCGTGCTGTCGCCCGGTCCCTGCGATCCCGACCAGGCCGGCATCTGCCTTGCGCTGACCGCCGCCGCGGCGGCGACGCGGACACCGCTGCTGGGCGTCTGCCTTGGTCACCAGACGATCGGTCAGGCTTTCGGCGGACGGGTCGTGCGCTGCCACGAGATCGTGCATGGCAAGACCGATGCGATGCACCACGCGGGCGCGGGCGTCTTTGCCGGGCTGCCCTCGCCCTTCCGGGCCACGCGCTACCATTCCCTCGTCGTGGAGCGGGCGAGCCTCCCGGCCGAACTCGAGGTCACCGCCTGGCTCGATGACGGCACGATCATGGGGCTGCGCCACCGGACGCTGCCGATCGAAGGCGTGCAGTTCCACCCCGAAAGCATCGCCTCCGAACACGGCCACCGGCTGCTTGCGAATTTCCTTGGCACCCTGACCCCCGGCACGCGCGAGGCGGCATGAGTGACGCGCTCAAGCCGCTGATCGCCGCCGCCGCCGAACGCCCGCTCACCCGCGCCGAGGCGGAAGAGGCGTTCGGCATCCTGTTCCAGGGGGATGCCACGCCGGCCCAGATCGGCGGCCTGCTGATGGCGCTGCGCACGCGCGGCGAAACGGTCGAGGAATTCGCCGCGGCCGCCGCCGTGATGCGCGCCCGCTGCCATGCGGTGCGCGCGCCCGAAGGGGCGATCGACATCGTCGGCACCGGCGGCGACGGCAAGGGCACGCTCAACATCTCGACCGCGGCGGCCTTTGTCGTCGCCGGCGCGGGCGTGCCGGTCGCCAAGCACGGCAACCGCAACCTCTCCTCCCGCTCGGGCGCGGCCGATGCGCTCGGGCAGCTGGGAATCAACGTGATGGTCGGCCCGGAGGTCGTCGAACGCGCCCTGACCGAGGCCGGGATCGGCTTCATGATGGCGCCGATGCACCATCCGGCGATGAAGCATGTGATGCCGGCCCGGGCCGAACTCGGGACACGGACGATCTTCAACATCCTCGGTCCGCTGACCAATCCCGCCGGGGTCAGGCGCCAGCTGACCGGCGCCTTCTCGCCCCGGCTGATCCGCCCGATGGCCGAAACGCTGCGCGCGCTTGGCGCCGACCGCGCCTGGCTCGTCCATGGCGGCGACGGGACGGACGAGCTTTCCATCGCCGGTCCAAGCGCGGTGGCCGCGCTCGACGCGGGCCGGGTGACCGATTTCGAGGTCCATCCCGAGGATGCGGGCCTGCCCCTCCACCCCTTCGCCGCGCTCCTTGGCGGCACCCCGGCCGAGAACGGGGCGGCACTGCGCGCGCTGCTGGACGGCGCTCACGGGGCCTACCGCGATGCGGTCCTGCTCAACGCTGCCGCCGCCCTGCTGGTCGCGGGCCGCGCGTCCGGCCTGCCCGAGGGCGTGGAACTGGCGCGCGAAAGCCTCGACAGCGGCGCCGCCCGCGCCCGTGCCGCGGCCCTCGCCCGCATCAGCCCCCTCGCCTGACCCTACCCCATTTTTGGCCCCCAAATATCCCGGGGGGAAGGCCGTAGGCCCGGGGGGCAGCGCCCCCCTTCACACCGCCGCCCCTTGCGCAGCCGGGTTTGCACTTTTGCCCCGAAGGCCCTAGGTCTTGCCCCATGACCATCCTCGACCGCATCAAGGCCTACAAGCTCGAAGAGATCGCCGCCCGCAAGGCCGCGACCCCGCTTGCCCAGATCGAGGCCCGCGCCGCCGGCGCCCCGCCGCCGCGCGGATTTGCCCGCCGCCTGACCGAGGCGACCCGCACCGGCTATGGCCTGATCGCCGAGATCAAGAAGGCCAGCCCCTCGCGCGGGCTGATCCGCGCCGATTTCGACCCGCCGGCGCTGGCCCGCGCCTATGCCGAAGGCGGGGCGACCTGCCTCTCGGTGCTGACCGATACCCCCTCCTTCCAGGGCGAGGACGGCTTTCTGACCGCCGCGCGCGAGGCCGTGGCGCTGCCCGCGCTGCGCAAGGATTTCCTCTACGACCCCTGGCAGGTCGCCGAATCCCGCGCGCTCCATGCCGACTGCATCCTCATCATCATGGCGACCGTGTCGGACGCCCAGGCGTCCGAACTCGAGGATGCGGCCATTCGTCTTGGCATGGATGTGCTGATCGAGGTGCATGACGCCGCCGAGCTCGAACGCGCGACCCTGCTCAGGTCCCCGCTCATCGGCATCAACAACCGCGACCTCGCCACCTTCGAGGTCACGCTCGACACCACCCGCCGGCGGGCGCGGCTGGTGCCCGAGGGCCGGCTCATCGTCTCCGAATCGGGCCTCCACACGCCCGCGGACCTTGCCGATCTTGCCCGCTATGGCGCGCGCGCCTTTCTTGTCGGCGAAAGCCTGATGCGCGAGACCGATGTCGCCGCCGCGACCCGGGCGCTGCTCGCCCATCCGCTGACGGCGCAGGGCGGTATCTGATGCTCAGCCATTTCGACGCCCAAGGCCAGGCCCGCATGGTCGATGTCAGCGCCAAGCCCGCCACCGCGCGGCAGGCCGTGGCCGAGGGGATCGTGCGGATGGCGCCCGCCACGCTGGCGCTGGTGCGCGAGGGGCGGGCCGGCAAGGGCGATGTGCTCGGCACCGCCCGGCTCGCCGGCATCATGGCGGCCAAGAAGACCGCCGATCTGATCCCGCTCTGC
>JBEIDZ010000364.1:0-2923 GCA_040383215.1 Paracoccaceae bacterium
CGGCGGATCAGGCCGATCGCGCGCGGCGTCGTCGTCGCGACGAGGCGGGGCGAAGTGCCGGTCCTCAGGGCGAGCTGCAGCATGTCGAAGGCCGCGTCCGGATAGCGCCACTTGGCGATCTCGTCGGCCCAGGCCGCGTCGAACTGCGGCCCCCGCAGCGCCTCCGGCTCGTGGGCCGAAAAAAGCTGCGCCGTCGCGCCGTTCGGCCAGGTCAGCATCCGCCGCCCCGCATTCCAGTCCGGCCGGCGGTCGGGCGGGGAACAGGCCATGATCCCGCTCTCGCCAAAGACCATGACCTCGCGCGCCTGATCGATCGTCTCGGCCACCAGCGCGACCCGCCGCGCCTCGCCCCGGTCGCACGGGCGGGCACCCTCGACCATCGCGCGCACCCATTCCGACCCGGCCCTGGTCTTGCCCGCGCCACGTCCCCCCATGATCACCCAGGTCCGCCAGTCACCGTCCGGCGGCAGCTGATGGGGCAATGCCCAGAAGTCGAAAAGCCAGGGCAGCGCCCTCAAGGCCTCGCGCGACAGCCCGTCCAGAAAATCAGTCTGGTCGGCAACACTCACGGAGACGAGCAAGTCGGCACCCGATCTCGTGCCGGACGGTATCGAAATCGATTTCTCCGCCGCCGGCAGGCTCGCCTGCCGTTCCGCCAGTTCGATTGTTCCAGTCATTCCACGCCTGCTCCGCTACAAAAACACGCGCAATCGCGCGTTCGATGTCAATCTGCAGCCGTACCGCTCGCAAGAGCGTCCTCGTAACCGGGACCTGCCTGTCGTCGAGCACAGCCCCCAGATCCTTGGCAAGTTCTGCCAGCACAGCGATTCGTCGGCTCAGTTCCGCCGCCGGATCGGTGCGCAATCCGACATCGGGTCCTGACTGTCTCTGCATTGCTCCCCCCCGCATCCAGTCTCTCCCCGGAACCGCGCGCCCGACGGTCAGTTCCATGAAAACGGCCGTCCCGGCTCTCCCGAAGACCGCCCTCACCAGATTGTGCTGACACGTCGCCACCCTTCGCGCAGGCCCGGTGCCTACTCTGGGGGACACAAGCTCACGGCGGCTTTCTGCACCGCACGCGGGTAAACCAATCGCTAATCGCCCTGGGCATCCTCGATCGCACGCAGCCGCGCGACATTGGCATTGTGCTCTTCAAGCGTGGCGGCAAAGGCATGCCCGCCCGTCCCGTCCGCGACAAAGAACAGGTAATCCGTCTCGGCCGGGTTCAGCGCCGCCTCGATCGCCGCCCGCCCCGGATTGGCGATCGGTCCCACCGGCAGCCCGTCGATCTGATAGGTATTATAAAGGATGTCCCCATGCATCCGCTGCTCGGTCGCCCCGCTGATATCGGCGTTCGAGATCGGTCGGTCCAGCAGCCCCACGCCCCGCGTGATGCCATAGATGATCGTCGGATCGAACTGCAGCCGCATCCCCTGCCGGATGCGGTTGACCAATACGCTCGCCACCAACGGCCGCTCCTCCGAAATCGCCGTCTCCTTCTCGACGATCGAAGCCAGCACCAGCGCCTCCTCCGGCGTCGCCACCGGCACGCCATCGGCCCGGTTCGCCCAGGCCTCCGCCAGGATCTGCGCCTGGGCCGACGCCATCCGCGCGATCACCGCCTCGGCCTCGGTTCCCGGCTCGACGCCATAGCTGTCGGGCGCCAGCGTCCCCTCTGCCGGGATTGACGCGACTTCGCCCTCCAGGATGTCAAGCGCATTGAGCGCCGTCACCACCTGCCAACTCGTGACCCCTTCCACGACCTGCACCGAATACTGCGTATCCGCCTGCTCCCGCACCGCGAGGTATTCCGCCGGGGGCGCCTCCGACAGCGGCAGGAACCGCACGATCTCGACAAAGCCGCTCGTTTGCGGATCAAGCTCGCGTACCCGCGCCAGCGTCTCGCCAACCCCGATCGTATAGACGATCTGCGTCCCGCAGGTGCTTGCCCCGCCCCGCGTCACGATATCGACGATCTCGGCGGGTGACGCCCCCGCGGGTATCAGGAAACTCCCCGCCTTCAGCTCCTCCGCCTTGCCCGAATAATCCGCCCCCGCCCCGAAAATCCAAGGCTGTGCCAGCGCCCCGTCCCGGGCAAGCCTGTCGCGAACATCGGCCATGTTGGATCCGCCCTCGACCCTGAGGCAGATCGGCGATGCCAGAGGACCCGGCGAATCGTACTGGTTCACCGCCCAGCTGATCACCCCGGCGCCCAGAAACAGCCCGACGATGATCAGCGTCAGCGCGTTGGACGCGATATTGCGCCACATCAGCCGGGTTTCCCCATCACAAGCGACGCATTCGTGCCCCCGAAGCCGAAGGAATTCGACAGCACCACATCGATCCTGCGCTCGCGTTTCGCATTCGGCGCCAGATCGACAACCGTCTCGACCGCCGGCTGATCAAGGTTGATCGTGGGCGGCGCCACCTGATCGCGGATCGCCAGGATCGAAAAGATCGCCTCGATCGCTCCCGCCGCGCCCAGAAGGTGCCCGGTCGCCGACTTGGTCGACGACATCGTCACCCTTCCTGCCGCCGCACCCAGCATCCGCTCGACCGCGCCAAGCTCGATCACATCCGCCATGGTCGATGTGCCATGCGCGTTGATGTAGTCCACATCCGCCGGATCGAGCCCTGCATCCTCGAGCGCGGCCCGCATCGACCGCTCGCCCCCCTCGCCATCCTCCGACGGCGCGGTGATGTGATAGGCATCCCCCGACATGCCGTAACCCAGCACCTCGGCATAGATCTTGGCCCCCCGCGCCCGTGCATGCCCAAGCTCCTCGAGCACGACGACCCCCGCGCCCTCGCCCATCACGAACCCGTCGCGGTCCGCATCATAAGGCCGGCTGGCCTTCTGCGGCTCGTGCGGCCGCTTGGTCGACAGCGCCTTGCAGGCATTGAACCCCGCGATGCCGATCTC
>JBEIDZ010000365.1:0-2919 GCA_040383215.1 Paracoccaceae bacterium
CATCCAGCAGCCGGGCGACGAGGTCCTCGAAATCGGCGGCGCTGCGGACGCCGGCCATGTCGGCGGCGCGGGCCGTCAGGCCCCAGCGCGCGGCCATGGCGGCATAGCGCGGCTGGCGATGGCCCAGCGCGCGGGCATAGGTCCAGCGGATGAAGGCATCGGGGTCGACCTCGGCCTCGGTGCAGCGGTTGAGGTCAAGGTATTCGTGCCAGACCCGGTCAAGGAAGGCGGGCTGATAGGCCATGGGCTTGGGCGCCTTGTCGACGCGGCGCACAAGCTCGGCCGTGTGATCCTCGGTCCCGGCGATCCAGATCATCAGCGTGCAGGCAGAGAGCGCGGTCAACACCGGATCGGCTGCGTCGTCGGGGTCCACCCATTCGCAGATCGACCCGCCCGTGTCGCAGACGAAATGGGGATAGCCGTAGAGCGTCCGGGCTCGCTCGATGAAATGCGGCGTGTCCAGCAGCGCGGCCACCTCGGCCTTGCGGAATTCGGCCTGGCGGGCGGTGTATTCGGCATAAGGCAGGCCCCCCTTGGCCGGGTCGCCGGGCTTTCCCAGATAGGTCGAGACAGGAGTGAGATTCTCGAACGTGATGTTCGAGCCGATATAGATCGAATCCGACATCAGCAGGTCGCGCAGGAAGGGCACCTTCATCGCCTCGCGCTTGGCATTGTCGGCGATCAGCTCGCCCAGGTAGCGTGTGCCGATCCGGTAATCGATGGAATAGTGGAACCAGTCGCCATGCCGGCGCAGGACCTGGCTCACATGCGTCTTGCCAAGGCCCGACATGCCGAAGAGCAGCACGCGCTTGTGCGGCGCGGCGCGCCAGGCGGCAGAAGTGTCAAAGATCATGGGCTGCCCGGTTCGCTGAGGGTGACAGCGGGTCTCTGCCGCCGGAAAAGACGTCCGTCAAGGATGACGAGCCCGAGGGCCAGGATCGCAAAGCCCGCATAGGCGCGCAGCGGCAGCACCTCGCCCAAGAGAAGCGCGCCAAGCAGGATCGAGACCGGCGCGACCATCAGCGTGACAAGGCTCGCATGGCCCGCGCCGACCCGGGCGATGATGCGGTAGAAGAGAAGATAGGCCAGCGCCGTGGCGATGACGGCAAGATAGCCGAGCGCGGCCCAGGCCGCCGCACTGTGATGCGCGGGCGGCAGCCCTTCGCGCATCAGCGCAAGCGGCACCATCATCGCGGCCGAGGCCGTGAGCATCCCCGCCGCCGCCACCTGCGGCGGCAGCCCGCCCAGCGCATGGCGCGCAAACGTGCCCGACAGCGCATAGCAGAGCGACGCCCCCAGCACCGCAAGCTGCGCGAGCGACGTCAGATCGAGGCTGGCGAAGTTCCTCAGCCCGATCGCCGTTGCCACGCCCAGAAAGCCCAAGGCCACACCCAGCGCCTTGCGCGCCGTCAGCGTCTCGTCCCGGAAGGCCAGTGCCGCGATCAGCACGCCGAAGATCGCGGTCGAAGCATTCAGGATCGCGGCGAGCCCCGTCGGAATGCTTTGCTGGCCCCAGGTGATCAGCGTGAAGGGCAGCGCATTGTTGAGAAACCCCATCACGAAAAGCGCGCCCCAGACGCGCCACTCGCGCGGGACCCGATAGCCCATCGGCAAAAGCACCGCCCAAAGCACCGCTGCCGCCCCCGCGACGCGGATGGCGACGGTCGACAGCACGCCCGTCTCGGCCACGGCAAGCTTGATCGACAGGAACGACCCGCCCCAGATCAGCGCGAGAAGCGCCATCTGCGCCCAGGCGGAAAGAGGGATGGTCTTTTGCTGCATCATGGCGCGACCAGAACCTCAGGTCCCCGTCGGATGCAATCAGATATGCACAGGCCGATGCGCGGGGCCCCGGTCGGCGGGACCCCGCGCATCCGCAGCGGTCAGAACCGGTAGCCTACCGACACGCCAAGCGACAGCGCATCAGTGTCGGTGAAAGTCGCGACCTGAGCGCCGCCAACCCCGATATCCGCGTCTCCCGTCATCGTATAGCGGACACCGGCTCTGATTTCGACGGCGTTCAGAGTGTAGAGGCCGCCCACGGTGATCCCGACAAGTCCGTTGGTGGGCGAGAGCGGCGAATAGAGCGCACCGCTGTTTTCCGGTTCGTAGGTGATCGAGGCGAGTCCGGCGAAGCTATCGGTCAAGCTGCGGGCCACGCCCAAAGTATAGGACGTGCCGTCGTTAAGGTCGACGATGCTCGCCCCGCGCATCTTCGAGGAAAAGATTTCGGGCGACAGGATCGTCTGGGAGTAGGCCGCATAGCGGATGGTCCCGTAGACGAGCGTATCCTGCGCAACTCCGGTCTGGAAATCCAGGTTCCAGGCCTCCGGGGCGGAAACCTCCGTCGTGCTTTCGAAGGGGCCGCCCGGCGTGGCCTCGATCGTGTCGAATGAATTCACGATCTCGCTGTTATAGGTCAGCGCAACGCGCAGTGCGATCTCTGGCCGCTCATAGGCGACACCGGCGAGCCAGCCCGTGCCCTCGCCGTTTTCGAACTTGACGTTGTAGCCGTTGAGCGGTCCAAAAGCCTGTCCTTTCAGTGTCGTTTCACCATCAAGCATGACTTGGCGGACACCGGCATGGACCGAGAAGTTGTCGTTGAAGCGGTAGCGCCCGATCGCCGTGATCGCCCGGCTGTCGAGCGTGGCAGCGGTCCCGCCCAGCAATGTCGTGGCAGGATTGCCGCCGTATTCGATGTCCGAACCATAGGGCTGATCGAGGATGAGCCCGAAGCTGAAGCCCGGGCCGAAATCCATCTTGAAGGCGAGCGCGGTCTGCCCGTAATCCCCGCCCACATCGTCGATGGGAGTGCCGAGAAGGTCGGACCCCGTCAGGTCTGTCTGGGTAAAGCCATAGCTCAGCTCCGCATATCCGCCCGGCTCGAAGATGGCGGTGATGTCCTGGGCCGACCGGTCG
>JBEIDZ010000366.1:0-2902 GCA_040383215.1 Paracoccaceae bacterium
AAATCAGAGTCCCTTGCAGGACGTGGTGACCCCGACAGGATTTGAACCTGTGACCTGCCGCTTAGGAGGCGGCCGCTCTATCCCCTGAGCTACGGGGCCCACGGTCGACCTCATGCCCGCCTTGGGGCCAGAGGTCAACGCTGTCCCTTGCACCCCGCGCCATGCTGGCGCTAACGGTGGTTCATCCCGGCCAGCCGCCGATCATCACGGGACCCTTGCCCTTGCCACCCCCGCCACGCCGCCCGCTGACCCTGCGTGATGTCTCCCAGGCCTCGGGCGTGTCCGAGATGACGGTCAGCCGCGTGCTGCGCCATAAGGGGGATGTCAGCGAAAACACCCGCCAGCGCGTGCAGGAGGCTGCCCGCCGTCTGGGCTATGTGCCCAACAAGATCGCCGGCGCGCTCGCCTCGCGCCGCGCCAACCTGGTGGGCGTGGTGATCCCGAGCCTCGGCAACATGGTCTTTCCCGAGGTGCTGTCGGGCATTTCCGCCGCGCTGGCCGAAACGCCGCTGCAACCGGTCGTCGGCGTCACCGACTACCTGCCCGAGCGTGAGGAGAAGGTGCTCTTCGAGATGCTCTCCTGGCGCCCCGCGGGCATCATCGTCGCCGGGCTCGAACATTCGGCCGCGGCACGGGCGATGCTGGCCGGCGCCGGAGTTCCGGTCGTCGAGATCATGGATGTCGATGGCGAGGCGATCGATGCCTGCGTCGGGATCAGCCATCGCCGCGCCGGCCGAGAGATGGCCGAGGCGATCCTGGCCGCCGGCTATCGCCGGATCGGGGTTCTGGCCACGGCGATGCCGGGCGACCACCGCGCGCGCAAGCGCTTTGCCGGCTTTGCCGAAACGCTGGTCCGGGCCGGCATCGCGATCGCCGACGAGGAAACCTATGCCGGCGGCTCGGCCCTGCTGAAGGGCCGCGAGATGACACGGGCGATCCTCGAACGCACCCCGGACCTCGATTTCCTCTACTACTCCAACGACATGATCGGGGCGGGCGGGCTTCTGTGGCTCATCGCGAACGGCCATGACATTCCCGGCCAGATCGGTCTGGCCGGGTTCAACGGGGTCGAGCTGCTGGACGGACTGCCCCGCCGGCTGGCCACTACCGACGCCTGCCGGCACGAGATCGGGACGCGCGCGGCCGGGATCATCGCCGCGCGCAACGCCGACCCCGCCCTGCCCGGCGGAGAGCGGGTGGAACTCACGCCACGGCTGGACCGGGGTGAGACGCTGCGGGCGAGTATAGCAAGCGGCAAGGGATCAGGACTATGAAGAACATCATTCAACGTATCGCCGGAAAGCGGAAGATGAAGGGGCGCAGTTATGATTTCTCGCGCCGACCGGCAATTTGGCCGAACGCAGAATTCGATCAAATCCTCAATCTTCTGGATTACACCAAGACGTCCGGAACCAGCTACAGCGCTATGAATTTCCCTGCCGGTTATCATGAGATCGTCCTTGGCGATCAAATCATAGGTGGACAGCGCAGTCCGAAGGCACGGCTCGGGCAGGTACCCTATGATTTCAGTGGTAAGACGCTGCTTGACATCGGTTGCAATCAGGGCGGCATGATCTTCGCTCTTGCAGACCAGTTGCGATGGGGGATCGGGCTGGACTACGACTACAGGATGGTGAACGCCTGCAACCGCATCCGTTCAATTCGCAGTCTGGACAATCTGGGTTTCTATGTATTCGACATCGATCGCGACCCGCATGGGTTGATCGAGGACTTCCTTCCCGACAGCGGACTCGATGTCATCATGTTGCTGTCAGTGTGCATGTGGGTTGACCAGTGGCGCCAGTTGATCGATTTGTGTCACCGGATAGCGCCGGTTATGGTTTTCGAGGCCAATGGCAGCGAAGTACAGCAGAACGAACAGATCGAGGTGCTGAGACGTACCTATACGAAGGTGACTTTGCTCGCCGAAACCTCGGAGGATGATCCCGGTCAGAAGAACCGACAACTCTTGCTTGCCGAGCGGGAACCTTGATCCTCAGGAAAGGCAGAGTCAGCAGTGGCCGGGGAAAAGCCAGCAATCAGCTGGATTGGGGCGATTCCGACCTGGCGGAATTGCTTGGCAATATACCCGTGCGGGGCACGCTGAACCTAGTATTGGAGGAACCGGTTGATCTGGTCTGGCCGCCTGATCTTGTCATGAATGGAGGGCGAGCGTTCTTCTGGTTGTCTATGATAGGGAAGCTACCTTGCCTGGCATATCGGTGGAAGACCTGTCCTCTGCACATCGTCGAAATCGTCTCAGCAGTCGGATTGCGCGAGACCCTGCGGCTCTCGGATGGGACAATCGTCGAGATCTGTCTGCCGACAGGGCCTGAACCTGGGTCGGCAAGACGTCTGGTCTGGTCGCTGCTTTGGGAAAACCGACCAAACGACTATTATCTTGATCCCGGACGTGTTGCCAGGCTCCAGCGATGGCAGGGTCTTTTTCGCATCGCGTGCCAGCATCGTCCCTTTGCGGTGGCAGATGGTCTGCGAGGAAGGACCTCATGATCCCGACCTTTCTCATCAATCTCGACCGCCGGCCCGACAGGCTGGGCTTCATGGCGCCGCAGCTCGATGCGCTGGGGCTCGACTGGACGCGCGTCCCCGCGCTGGACGCCGCGACGGCGAGCGATGCCGAGATCTCGGCCGAGGTCGCCCTGTCCGGCCATCGGATCGGGATGGGGCGGGGCAGCATGTGCTGCGCGATCACCAATTTCCGCATCTGGCGGCGGATCGTCGATGGAGGCATTCCCGCCGCGCTGGTCCTGCAGGATGACGTGGCGCTGTCGACCCTGATCGGCGGTCTGATGCGGCATCCAGACTGGCTGCCGCCCGATATCGGGCTTGTCCAGTTCGAGCATTTCGGCCGGCGCGGGGGCGCCCGGCTGGTGGGTCCGGC
>JBEIDZ010000367.1:0-2867 GCA_040383215.1 Paracoccaceae bacterium
GGAGGTGCCGGGCGCGACATGGCCGCGCTTCCCCGATGGGGTGAAGATCACGAGGGGATCGTCGGGATTGTCGCTGCGCATCTGTCGCCTGTCCTGTCTGTCGTGCCGGGGGAACATAGGTCATCGCGGGCCGGCTGACAGCGCGATCCCGCCCTGACGCGCGTGGCTTGCGACATGCGGGGCGCGACGGGGCCCTGTGCGCCGGTCCGGACAGAGGGCGGGCGGGATGGCGTTCTGTCGCTGGCGCACTGGCGGGAAGTGTCTGGCATCGGCAGAGGAGGCGCGCTAGAACCCGGCCGCGGGTCGGGGCGCGCCATGCCCCGGAGCGGAAGAAGGACCAGCGGCGCATGACCGACCTCAGAAAGATCAGCATCGACGGGCAGGTGATCGAGGTTCCGGGGGCGATGACGCTGATCCAGGCCTGCGAAGTGGCCGGCGTCGAGGTGCCGCGCTTCTGCTATCACGAGCGGCTGTCGATCGCGGGCAACTGCCGGATGTGCCTGGTCGAGGTCGTGGGCGGGCCGCCGAAGCCCGCGGCCTCCTGCGCGATGCAGGTGCGCGACCTGCGCCCCGGGCCCGAGGGCCAGCCGCCGCAGGTGAAGACGAATTCGCCCATGGTGCGCAAGGCGCGCGAGGGGGTGATGGAATTCCTGCTGATCAACCATCCGCTGGACTGCCCGATCTGCGACCAGGGCGGCGAATGCGACCTGCAGGACCAGGCGATGGCCTATGGCGTGGATTTCAGCCGCTACCGCGAGCCCAAGCGCGCCTCCGAGGACCTTGACCTGGGCCCGCTGGTCGAGACGCACATGACGCGCTGCATATCCTGCACACGCTGCGTGCGGTTTACCACCGAGGTGGCTGGCATCACCCAGATGGGCCAGACCGGGCGGGGCGAGGAGGCGGAGATCACCTCGTATCTGGGCCAGACGCTTGCCTCGAACCTGCAGGGCAACATCATCGATCTGTGCCCGGTGGGCGCGCTTGTGTCCAAGCCCTATGCCTTTACCGCGCGGCCCTGGGAGCTGACCAAGACCGAGACGGTCGACGTGATGGATGCGCTGGGGTCGAACATCCGCGTCGACACGAAGGGGCGCGAGGTGATGCGCATCCTGCCGCGCAACCATGACGGCGTGAACGAGGAATGGATTTCGGACAAGACGCGTTTCGTCTGGGACGGGCTCAGGCGGCAGCGGCTGGATGTGCCCTACGTCCGCGAGGGTGGCCGGCTGCGGCGGGCGACCTGGCCCGAGGCGCTGGCACGGGCGGGGGCCGCCATGCGGGGGCGGCGCGTGGCGGGTCTGGTGGGCGATCTTGCGCCGGCCGAGGCGGCCTTTGCGCTGACCGAACTGGTGCAGTCGCTGGGCGGACAGGTCGAATGCCGCACCGACGGGGCGCATCTGCCGGCGGGCAACCGCAGCGGCTATGCCGGGACAGCGCGGATCGAGGATATCGATCAGGCGGTCGCCATCCTTCTGGTCGGGACCGATCCGCGGATCGAGGCGCCGGTGCTGAACGCGCGCATCCGCAAGGCGTGGTTGCGGGGGGCGAGTGTCGGGCTGGTCGGGCCGGCGGCTGACCTGACCTATGACTATCGCCATATCGGGACCGACCGGGCGGCGCTCGCGGGTTTGCTCGCACAGGATTTCGCGGCCGTGCGGGACAAGGTGTCGGTTGTCGTGATCGGGCAGGGCGCCCTGCGCGAGGCTGATGGCGCGGCGGTGCTGGGCCATGCGATGCGGCTTTGCGAATTGTCGGGAGCGAAGCTGCTGGTCCTGCACTCGGCGGCCGGGCGGGTGGGCGCGATGGATGTGGGCGCTGTGACCGAAGGCGGGATGGCGGCCGCGCTCGAGGGGGCGGAGGTCGTCTGCAACCTGGGCGCCGACGAGGTCGAGATCGCGCCGGGGCCTGTCGTGATCTATCAGGGCAGCCATGGCGACCGCGGCGCGCACCGGGCCGACGTGATCCTGCCGGCTGCGGCCTGGACCGAGGAATACGGGCTGTTCGTGAATACCGAAGGCCGGCCGCAACTGGCCATGCGGGCGGGTTTTCCGCCAGGCGAGGCGAAGGAGAACTGGGCGATCCTGCGCGCGCTGTCGGCCGAGGCGGGGCGGACGCTCCCCTATGATACCCTTGGGGCGTTGCGTACGCGGATGGTGGCAGCTCATCCGGTGCTGGGGCTGGTCGATCAGGTGCCGCAGAATGACTGGCATGCCGTCGCGCCCGGCAGCCTTGGCCGGGGCGATTTCCGGACTGCGGTCAGTGCGTTCTATCTGACCAATCCGGTCGCGCGGGCCTCGGCGCTGATGGGAGAACTGGCGGCCATGGAGGCTGCTCGGGGCCGGGCCGCGATGGCGGCGGAGTGAAGGGTGCGGGTGGCGGCCATGCTGAGCCTGACGGTTCCGGTGATCGCGCCGCTGATGGGCTGCGCGGGTTCCGATGCGGCCGGGACAGTGGTTGCGCCCGTATACCTGGGCGTGGAGACGGAGCAGCTTGACGCCGATCTGGTGCGGTTGCGGGTCAGGATGGAGGGTGCCCGCGACGGCCGGGATGCCGAAACCTATGCCGAATGTGCCGCAGCGCAGCATGCCTTGGACCGCGGTGCCGGTTTCGTGCGGCATGTGCGCACTCTGGTGACACAATCGGCTGGAATCTGGGAGGCGGATGCTGTTTACACCGTCTCGGCGGCGCTGCCAGAAGGATTGCGGACGATCGACGCCGAGGTGACGGTGGCCGCCTGTGGCGGCAACGGCATCCCGGTGGCCTGAGGCGGACGGGAAACGGGCCGGACCGGCGGCGAAGGGAAGAGGCATGGCGGAGTTCTTCACGCAGACCAGTCTGGGCATCGTGCTCGTGATCCTCGGGCA
>JBEIDZ010000368.1:0-2867 GCA_040383215.1 Paracoccaceae bacterium
GCGGCGTCTCTTGCGGGCCTAGCGGCTGGCGCAGAACCCGCCTTCGGCCCGGATGGTGGTGCTGGGGCTGGTCGTGCTGGCGCTTTGCCTGACGCTGGTCGCGGTGGAGCGCTTCGTGGGCTGGCCGGAGGCGCTGACGGTGGAACGGGCGCGGCCATCGGCGATTCGCGTGCAGCCCTGAGGATGGCTGGCACCGGATGTCCTGCGAGATTGTATGTGCCTTTTGGCGCCGGGGGGCTTAGGCTTGCCGTCAAGGCGGGCACGACTCAGAGGGAGGATCCGACGTGACCAGAGCAAGACGGTTCATTGTGGTGTCATTGGTGGCCGCAGTCGCGGCGGGTGCCGCAGTCGCGCAGGCGACGCCCGAGGAACTGGCCGCGGCGGTCGAGGCCCGGCATGCGCACATGAAGGGTTATGCCGCCGCGCTGGGTGCGCTGGGCAAGATGGCCAAGGGCGAGGTCGCCTATGATGCCGCTGCGGCGACCGAGGCTGCCAACAGGCTGGTCGAACTGTCATCGGCCGACCAGTCCGGTTTCTGGCTTCCGGGGACCGAGGCCGGGGCCTTTGCCGACAGCGAAGCCTTGCCTGCGCTGTTCGGGAACCTCGAGGACTATGCCGCGCGCACGGCGGCGCTGAATGCGGCGGCGGTGGCGATGCAGACGGCGGCTGCGACCGACCTTGCCGCCTTGCAGGCCGCGATGGGTACGCTTGGCGGGGCCTGCGGCAGCTGCCACGAAGTCTATCGCAAGCCGGACTGACACGGGAAGCCGGAGCGGAGGCCCCGGCCGGGTTCCCGCGCGGGGGCCCGGACCGGGCAGGAGGAAGGCGCGCCAGATGAAAGCGGCAGTCTGGGGAGGGTCTGTCATTGCGCTCTGCGCGGCGGCGGCATGGCTGCTGACGGGACCCGATCCGCTTGACCCGGCGCGGTTCGAAGGTCTGCGGGGGGACGCCCAGGCCGGAGCGGCCGTGTTCATTGCCGCGGGCTGCGCATCCTGCCATGCCACGCCGGGAACGGCTGCGGATGCAGACCTGCCACGTCTTGGCGGTGGCCGGGCGTTCAAGACGGCCTTCGGCACGTTTTACGCCCCCAACATCTCGGCCGATGTCTCGGCCGGCATCGGATTGTGGACCGACGCGGACCTGCTGAATGCGATCATGCGGGGGATCTCTCCCGAAGGCGCGCATTACTATCCGGCCTTTCCCTATGATGCCTATGCCAAGGCAGACCCGCAGGACATGGTCAATCTGGTCGCCTATCTGCGGACGCTGCCGGGCGATCCGACGCCATCCTTGTCGCACGAAGTCGGTTTCCCCTTTTCGGTCCGGCGCGCGGTCGGGTTCTGGAAGCTGCTTTTCCGGTCCGACGACTGGGTGCTGGCCGAGGCCGGGACACCGCAAATCGAGCGTGGGCGGTATCTGGTCGAGGCTCTGGCCCATTGCGGGGAATGCCATACGCCGCGCAATGCACTGGGCGGGCTCGACCGGTCGCGCTGGCTGGCCGGGGGGCCGAACCCCGAGGGCGAGGGGCGCATTCCCGGCATCGCGCCGGGCGTTTTGTCCTGGTCGGAGGCGGATATCGCCTATTACCTCGAATCGGGTTTCACGCCGGATTTCGACAGCGCCGGCGGCGCCATGGCCGAGGTGATTCGCAACACCGCCCGGCTGCCGGCCGAGGACCGCGCGGCCATTGCCGCCTATCTCAAGGCGATTCCGGCGGTCGGGGGCGACTGATCACCCCTGCCCGAGGCGTTCGAGACGGGCGGCGCGCAGGCGGGCGAAATCCTCGCCGGCGTGGTAGGACGAGCGGGTGAGCGGCGTGGCCGAGACCATCAGGAAACCCTTGCCGAAGGCGGCGCTTTCGTAGGCTGCGAATTCGTCGGGCGTCACGAAACGGGCGACGGCGTGATGCTTGGGCGTGGGTTGCAGATACTGGCCGATCGTCAGGAAATCCACATCGGCGGCGCGCAGGTCGTCCATCACCTGCAACACGGCCTGGCGATCCTCGCCCAGGCCGACCATGATGCCGGATTTGGTGAACATGGCGGGGTCGAGTTCCTTGACCCGCTGGAGAAGGCGCAGGCTGTGGAAATAGCGCGCGCCGGGGCGCACCTCGGGGTAGAGGCTGGGCACGGTTTCGAGGTTGTGGTTGAAGACATCGGGCCGCGCGGCCACGACCGATTCGAGTGCGGCAGGCGCGCAGCGCAGGAAATCGGGGGTCAGAACTTCGATCGTCGTGCCGGGCGACTGGCGGCGGATGGCGCGGATCGTCTGGGCGAAATGTTCGGCGCCGCCGTCGGCGACATCGTCGCGGTCGACGCTGGTGATGACGACATGGGCCAGGCCGAGCTTCTTGACCGCATCGGCGACGCGGCCCGGCTCGAACACGTCGAGCGCGGAGGGGCGGCCGGTCGCGACGTTGCAGAAGGTGCAGCCGCGGGTGCAGATCTCGCCCATGATCATCATCGTGGCGTGGCCCTGGCTCCAGCATTCGCCGACATTGGGGCAACCCGCCTCTTCGCAGACGGTGACGAGACGGTGTTCGCGGATGATGTCGCGGGTGGCGCGGTAGCCGGCCGAGGTCGGCGCCTTGACCCTGATCCAGGCGGGCTTTTTCGGCTGGGGATTGTCGGGACGATGCGCCTTTTCGGGGTGGCGTTCGTCGGGATTGGTCAGGTCGCGGGACATCGGCACTCCCTTGGCTTTGGATTGATGTAGCGCAGGCGGGACTGTTTGTCTTGCCCCGGCTGCCCGCGCGTGCTGCATGGCCGGGCTGCAGTGGCGCAAGGTCCGCCGCCCGAGCTTGGCAAGACCCTGCGGGGCCGCCATGATGGCCGGCGGCGCCGGGCGTGTCCGGCGGGCAGAGCCCC
>JBEIDZ010000369.1:0-2851 GCA_040383215.1 Paracoccaceae bacterium
CCATCATGCCCGTCGTCGCGCAGGCGAGCATGTCGCCCTGCGTACACAGCGTGGCGTCGAGTGCGGTTTCGGCTGCACCAAATCCTTTGACGGCGGTCGAACAGGCCGAACTCGCAATGCAGGCGGATACTCCGGCCCGCGCCACGGTTAAGCCCGCGCCCGCGGCAACCGTCGTGGTCACCATGTTGGTCGTTCCGTTTGCCTCGAGCGTATCATCGCCCGGACCGGGAGCATTGGCGGGATCGGCGGTGGAGACAATGGCGACCACGACGATGATTCCGACAACCAAGGGACCGATATTACCGTTCGGATCGCTCAGTTTTACCGGATCGTTGATGCTGTAGGCATAGCGGTTGGTGCCCACGCCGGGCTGTGGCGGGTCGAGCCAGTCGGGGGAGATGAAGATCCCGAGTCTGGGGTCCATGGTGCGGGCGTTGAGGTAGAGGAGGCCCGCGTCACGGTCGAAATACTGGCCGATGAAGCCGCGGTTCTCGGCCTGGGCGCTCGCGTCGAAGACGAAGGAGCCCGCAATCTCGGCCCCGAAGGGGGCTGAGAGGGGTGCGTTCGTCGCGCATGCTATCGTCCCGCGCGGCGTTCGTGCCGGTGGTGACGGAGGGCGCGGCCCGTGCACCACCCGCACCGAGCCGAGCTGGTCGCGGAAGAGATCCGAGGCCGTGCCGTTCACCAGCCGCACGGCGGGATGGGGCGTGGTGATGACCTGTTCGGCGGTGGTGGGTGCCCTGGCCGAAGTTGCGGATCCCGATCATGCCGCCGAGGAGACGTGTCGGAGCGCGCCTGGCAGATGGGCCGCGCAGGGCAGAGGCCGAGGGGCAAGAGCTTTCCCGACTTCAGCCCGACGAGGCCGTGGCTGGTCACTCTGGACGAGGTTGCCGATGTGCAGGACCTTGGCCTCTGGCTCGACATCAACGAGCGACGGATGCCGCAGGGCAGCACGTCGGGGATGATCTTCGATGTCGCGACGACGCAGCCCATGTCAGCCAGTTTGCCCAGCCGGAGCCGGGCGACCTGATCTGCACGGGTACGCCCCCGGGAGTGGGGGCGGGGATGCGGCCACCGGGCTGGCTCGCGCCGGGGGCGTGGTGACACCAGGGATTTCGGGCTACCGACTGACGTCCCTACCAGTCCACCACGGTGCCATCCGGAAGGACCGCGTGCCGGGCGTGCAGGATCTCCTGGCGGAAGGGGTGGCGGGAAATCTCGGCCTCGTTGATCGTGACGCCCAGACCTGGGGCCTGCGGCAGTTCCCATCGCCCTGGCAGTCGTGTTGCCGACCAGGTGACGACGTCGTCATACCAGGGGACAGCGCCTGACATCTCCTCCTGGATGATGAAGTTGGGTGTGGAGATGCCGAAATGCAGCGCCGCGATCCCCGCCACGGGGCCCAAGGGATTGTGCGGCGCGACGCCGATACCGGCGCTTTCGGCCAGGGCAGCGATCTTTTTCGTCTCCATCAGGCCGCCTGTATGGCAGATGTCGGGCTGCGCGATGTCGAAGGCGCGCTCCTGAATCGCAGGGATGAATTCGCGCCGCGCGACCAACCGCTCTCCGGCGGCGATAGCTGTGGGCGATGTCGCGGTCAGGTGGGCAAGGCCGTCCTGATCCTCGGGCGGCAGCGGTTCCTCGATGAAGAGAGGACGGATCGGAGCCACCACGTTGACGAAGTCGCGCGCCACGCTGCGCGAAGGGGGGCGGCCATGGAAATCGACCATGATGTCGATGCGGGGTCCGACCGCGGTGCGCAGATCCTCCATCATGCGGCCCACGTGGTTGATATCGGCGGCCGAGGCGGCATAATGGCAATATGGCAGGGGCACCACCTTGACCGCGTCATAACCTGCGGCCACGACGGCGCCGGCCCGTTCGACCAGGCTTTGCGACGACGAGGTTTCATAGACCGACCGCATGTCGCCCATGCCCAGGTGCGTATAGGTGCGCACATGGTCGCGGCACTTGCCGCCCAGAAGCCGCCAGACGGGTTCGCCGCAGGATTTGCCAAGGATGTCCCAGAGCGCGATTTCGATTCCGCTGATGGCGGACATGCCGATCACGCCCATCCGCCAGAAGCTGTGGCGCGTCATGATCTGCAGGGATTGTTCGATGTCGCGTGGATCCAAACCCAGGAGCAGGGGGGCAAGGTCATCAATCGCGCCGACCACGGCACGCGTCTTCCATTCCAGCGTCGCCTCGCCCCAGCCGAACAGACCATCCTGATCGGTATCGACCCGGACGAAGACCCAATTGCGCATCTCGGCGTTGCAGACGACGGTGCGGATCGACGTGATCTTCATCTCGGTCTGGCCTTCCGACTGGTGCGCATCGAGTCGCTTACTGCATTTTTGTCGTATGATAAAGACGGGGAAAGGCAGAGTATGGCGAAATATAGGCGGTTGAACCAAAAGTCTCTTCGGACTACGGTATATAACATACTATATTAAGGGGGTGGCGATGCAGGCGACCAGTATCGACAAAGACGCGTGGTCGATCCGGCTGGGCGAAGCGCGCTATGACATCGCGTTGCGGGACGGCCAGTTGCGGAACAGCTACTTCGGCACCGCTGCCGGGACCGACCCGCATCCGGTGCGGGAACACGCCAACAATCGCGACAACATCCGCCTGTTGCGGCCTGAAGCGGCGGTCTTTGTGGGGCCAAGGGCCGATCTGGTGCTGTGGGACCGGGCCGCACCCGTCGATGTGGCCAACGGCCTGGCCCTGATCCTTGATGCTGCGTGGCTGCCCCTGCGCCTGCACTGGTCACTGACGGAGGACCAGGCGACCGGCGTCCTGCTGCGTCAGACACGGCTGGAACACACGGGCGGAGCCCCGGTCGATC
>JBEIDZ010000370.1:0-2849 GCA_040383215.1 Paracoccaceae bacterium
AGGGGCGACGCGTCCTTGTCACCGGGGCCCCGCGCGGCATCCGCGTCAGCGCCATCGCCCCGGGATGCGTCGACACCCGCATGGCCGTGATGGCAGACGGCACCCATGAACATGCCACCGCCTGGTTCCGCGACATCTATGTCGGCCACTGCAAGATCCCGCTCGCCCGCGCCGGTACGCCCGAGGATTGCGCGGGTGCCTGCCTCTTTCTGCTCTCCGACCTGGCCCGTTACATCACCGGCCAGTGCCTGGCCATCGACGGCGGCCTGACCGCCACCTACTGACCCGCTGCTGAAAGGACCGCGCCCATGTGCAAACGCTGCCTCGACTACGGCTTTCCCACCGTGATGGGCCGCGGCCTTTTCGGCGAATTCCGCAATTTCGTGAACCCGCCCTTCCTGATCGTCACCATGCCCGACCTCTGGGAGATCTTTCGCCACGACTTCGAGGGTGCGGATTATCGCCTCTACCTCACCGATTCGATCGAACAGGCCGATCTTGACCGCGATGCCGCCGCGCTTTCTGATGTGCGCGCCATCATCGGGCTGGGCGGCGGGCAGGCGCTCGACGTTGCCAAATACTTTGCCTGGCGGCGCAACCTGCCGCTCTTCCAGGCGCCGACGGCGCTCTCGGTCAACGCGGTCTATTCCCACCGCTCGGGGGTGCGCGACGGGGGCAAGGTGATCTACCGCGGCTATGCCGTGCCCGAATGCGTCTTCATCGACTATGACGTGCTGCGCGCCGCGCCGCGCCATCTCAACTGGTCTGGGATCGGCGACATCCTGTGTTTCCATACCGGCGTGCTCGACTGGCGCTATGCCCGCGACACCGGCCGGATCGAGCCGAAATGGCCCTGGGACCAGGACCTGGCCGACCAGTCGCTCTCAAAGGTGCGCGGCATCGTCGACAATATCGACGGTATCCGCGCGATGACCGATGCCGGCATCGATGCGCTCGTCGACGGGCTGAAATGGGGGACGTCCTTCCAGGGTTCGGGCTGGTGCCCGCGCCATATCGAGGGCACGGACCATTTCCTCTTCTACACGCTGGAAAAGCAGACCGGGAAGAAGTTCCTCCACGGCCAGCCCGTGGGCCTGGGCATCGTCGTGGGCGCCATGCTGCACGACAACGGCACGGACGAGATGCTCGACACCATCGCGGGCATCGGCCTTGACGTGCGCCCCCCCGCGATGGGCCTGACCTGGGACCAGGCCGCCGAGGGGCTGACCGGCATGCGCGCCTATGTCAACACGCTGCCGCTCTGGCATTCCATGGCCCATGACGTGACGATCACGCCCGCCTTCGTGGCCGACCTGCGCCGCCGGCTGGACCGCGCCTATGCGCACCGGGCCTGACACGCTTGCCCCGACCGGGGCGGTTGCCGACCGCCCCCCGAGCGCCTCCGACATCCATGCCGACCTTCTGGCCCGGATGCGCGAGGGGCGCATCCTGCCCGGCCAGCAGCTTCCCAACGAACGCCAGCTTGCCGGGCAATACGGCAGTTCGCGCCAGCAGGTGCGCGATGCGCTGCTCATCCTGCAGGAGGCGGGGCTCGTCACCCGCAAGGTCGGCTCGGGCACCTGGGCCGCCGAGGACATGCCGCGCATCATCGAGCGGATGGATGCCGGCGTCGATGTCGATGCCGCCCACGAGCACAGCTTTCTCGAAACCGTCGAGGCGCGGCTGATCCTCGAACCCGGGGTCGCCGCGCTTGCCGCGCGCAACATCTCCGAGGCGCATCTCGCAAGGCTCGGCGCCGCGCTCGAGGCGGTGCGCGACCCCGGCACATGGCTCGAGTTCAAGTCGCGCATCTATCTTTTCGCCCGCGCCTATTACGAGGCCTCGGGCAACAGTTTCCTGCTCTGGACCTTTGACCGCATCCTGGCCGCGCGGATCGACCACCGCTTTGACGGCCATCATGGCAACGGCGCCGTGGCCGGGATCGTGCGCCAGCATTCCTATGACCAGCTGCGCGGCATCCATGACGCCATCGCCGCCGGCGACGAGGCGCGGGCCGAGGCGGTGACGCGCACCTACCTCATCGGCATCGCCGCCTCGATGGGCCAGGGATGAGCCTGCGATGACCGGTGGTTTCCTTTTGCCCGACCTCGCGCCCGACCCGGTGGTGATGCGCGCAGCCGACCTCGCCTATGGGCGGGGGCGCGTGCTGCTTCTGGTCATCGCCCATGCCGATGATGCGGCGATCTTTGCCGGCGGGGCGCTGGCGCTGTTCGCGCAGGCCGGCTGGCTGATCCACGCGCTGCGCGTGACCGATGACCGCTGGGACAGCGTGGGCCTGCCCGAGGCCGAGACGATCACCCGGAACGCGGCCGAGTTGCGCGCGGCGGCCGCGATCATCGGGATCACCGCGGTCGAGGATCTGGGCTGGCAGACCGACGTGCTGGGCGATGCCAGCCGCGTCGCCCTGCGCGAACGCATCATCCACGCGATCCGGCGGCTGAAACCCTATGCGCTGATGAGCTTCGACCCGAACGCGCTCTTCTACGAGGATAACCTCGATCACAAGGTCCTGGCCGAGGCGGTGGACGAAGCCTTCTGGACCGCGATGTTCGACAAGCACCATCCCGAACACGCAGCCGAGGGGCTTGCCCCCCATGGCACGGTCGAACGGTGGTATTTCGGCCGGTCTGTCCCGGCAGTCACGCATGTTGTCGATACCTCTGCCGTGCTCGACACGCAGCTGCGCGCCGTGGCCGCGCATGCGACGCCGCTGGCCAACATGGCGCAGCAGTACCGCCTTCAGGCCACCACCGCCGGTCGCCCCGCGGCCGAGACGGCGGCCGTCACCGCCGACCCGGCCGCCGCGCTCTGCGCCCGCCTGTCTCGCG
>JBEIDZ010000371.1:0-2847 GCA_040383215.1 Paracoccaceae bacterium
GCGCCGCCGCCACCCGATCCACCCCCCCCCCCGTCGGCATCGACCGCGCCACCCCCCGCAGTCCTTCGGCATAGGCGGGCGCCAGATGCGCGTTCGCCGCCAGCAGCGCCAGACTGTCGGAAGGTGAAACGTAGACCCCCCGCCCGAGGATCATGTTGCGGTCGCCGTCGCCATCGGATGCAGCGCCGAAATCGGGGGCTTGCGGCCCCATGAGCAGGTCGAAAAGGTCCTTCGCCCAGGTCGGGTTGGGGTCGGGATGACCCTCGCCGAAATCGGGCAGCGGCACCGCATTGACCACCGACCCGGCCGCAGCACCCAGCCGGTTTTCAAGGATTTCAATGGCATATGGCCCTGTGACCGCATGCATCGCGTCAAAGCGCAGGGTGAATCCGCGGGCGAAAAGGGCGCGGATGGCGGCAAAGTCGAAGAGCCGCTCCATCAGTGCGGCGTAATCGGCCACGGGGTCGATCACCTCGATCCCGGTCCCGCCCAGGCGGGTGAGGCCGAGCGTCCCGAGGTCGATGTCGTCGGTCTCGGCAATCCGGTAGGAGGTGATCGTGCGCGTCGCGGCAAAGATGCGGTCGGTCACGCCCTCGGTCGCGGGGCCGCCGTTCGGCATGTTGTACTTGAGCCCGAAATCCGCATCGGGCCCGCCGGGATTGTGGCTGGCCGACAGGATCAGCCCCCCGTCGGTGCCGCGGCTGCGGATGATGTGCGAGGCGGCGGGCGTCGACAGGATGGCACCGCGTCCGACGATGACCCGCGCCACGCCATTGGCCGCAGCCATGCGCAGGATCACCTGCGCGGCGCGGTCATTGAAGTAACGCCCGTCCCCGCCCAGCACGACCGTCTTGCCCGCCACCCCGCCGATGCCGTCAAAGATCGCCTGAACGTAATTCTCGAGATAATGCGCCCCCATGAAGACTCGCGTCTTCTTGCGCAGCCCCGAGGTGCCGGGCTTCTGCCCGTCGATGGGGCGGGTCGGAACGGTGGTGATCTGCATGGGTCCTCCGGGGCTGGCTCGCAATCTACTGCCCTCCGGCCTGGAAGCGAAGAGGCCGCGCCGCGCCCGGTCTTGGCAGGGCGGGTCTTGTCAACCCTTCAGGTCTTCCAGGACGAAGGCGGCCACTGAATCGGCCGCCATCAGCACCCGGGCCGGCGTGCGGCGGGGCGTCACGGCGGGACGGGCAGTGTCGATGCGGCGCACCCAGACCCGCCCGGGCGGCGGGTCGGGCAGGGTGACGCGGGTCAGCGGGCCGGCATTGAAGGCCGCAAAGATGGCGTATTCCAGCGCGGCATATTCCGGTGTCCCCGACGCGCTGCGCAATTCGACCGCCAGAAAGCGCAGCGACCGGTCGGCCCAGTCGGTTTCGGTCATCGGCTGGCCGTCGGCGCGGCGCCAGAACAGATCGGCCTTGCCGTCGATCGCGCGCGACCGGGCATGCAGGAAACGCTTCTGCCGCAGGATCGGGTGGGCACGGCGGAAGGCGACCAGATCCTGCACGAAGGCCAGGAAGGCGGGATCGCTGCCCTGAAGCGCCGGCCCCCAGTCGACCCAGCCGGTCGGGTTGTCCTGGGCATAGGCATTGTTGTTGCCGCCCTGGGAATTGCCAAGCTCGTCGCCGGCCAGCAGAAGCGGCGTGCCCTGCGACAGCATCAGCGTGGCCAGAAGGTTGCGCCGGCGCCGGTCACGGGCCACGGTCACGGCGGGGTCGGTCGTGGGACCCTCGATGCCCATATTGTCGGAATGGTTCTCGGGGTGGCCGTCGCGGTTGTCCTCGCCATTGGCGGCATTGTGGCGCGTCCGGTAGGACACGAGGTCCATCAGTGTGAACCCGTCATGGGCGGTGAGGAAATTCACGCTCGAGGTTGCGGGCCGTCCGTCATGGTCGAACTTGAGCGAGGAGCCGGTCACGCGGATGGCCAGTTTTCGCGTCATGTCGGGATCACCCCGCCAGAAGCGGCGGACCTGGTCGCGGTACTTGTCGTTCCATTCCGCGAAAGGCGGCGGAAAGGCGCCCAGCTGGTATCCTCCCGGCCCGACATCCCAGGGCTCGGCCACCAGCTTGACACGGTTGAGCACCGGGTCCTGCCGGATCGCCTGCAGGAAGGGGGCGTTGCGGTCAAAGCCGTGGTCGCGCCGCCCCAGCGTGGTGGCCAGATCGAAGCGGAAGCCGTCGACATGGTATTCGCTGACCCAGTGGCGCAGCGAGTCCATCACCATGCGCAGCACCGGGGGGCTTTCGAGGTTGAGCGTATTTCCCGTGCCGGTATCGTTGATGTAGTAGCGCGCGGTTTCGGCCAGACGGTAGTAGCTGGCATTGTCCAGCCCGCGGAAGCTGAGCGTCGGCCCCATCTGGTTGCCTTCGGCGGTGTGGTTGTAGACCACGTCGAGGATGACCTCGATCCCGGCGCGGTGCAGGGCCTTGACCATGGTCTTGAACTCGCGCCGGGGATCGGCGACCGCATAGCGCGGCTCGGGCGCAAAGAAGCAAAGCGGCATGTAGCCCCAGTAGTTCACCAACCCGCGGTCGACAAGGAAGCGGTCGTTGAGAAAGGCCTGCACGGGCAGCAGTTCGACCGCGGTCACGCCCAGCGCCCCGAGATGGGCGATGACCGGCGCTTCGGCCAGGCCAAGATAGGTGCCCGGATGGGCGATGTCGCTGCGGGCGGCGGTCAGGCCCTTGACATGCGCCTCGTAGAACACCGTGTCCGACATCGGCGTCAGCGGCGGGCGGTCATCCTCCCAGTCGAAACCATCGTCTCCGGTCACGATCCCGCGGGACATGAAGCGGACTGAATTGCGGGTGTCGAAGGTCAGGTCGCCGTGGCGGGCCGAGGAATCAA
>JBEIDZ010000372.1:0-2823 GCA_040383215.1 Paracoccaceae bacterium
CGCGGGGTCGGCGCGGCCGTTGATGATCTGGATGATCCGGTCCTTGTTGATCGCCATGTTCACCGCCTTCCGGACGGCGACATTGTCGAAGGGCGGGATGGTGACGTTCATCGTCAGATAGCCCGTGTGCAGCTGCCCGCCCACGACCACCTCGGCGGCCTGCGCCGGATCGGCCATCACCTCCTGGAACTTGGCCGGCGGAATGCCGTCGCCCGGCACGTCGATCTCGCCGTTCTGCAGCCGCAGAAGCGCCACGACCGGCTCCTGCCCCACCTCGAAGACCACCTGGTCAAGATAGGGCACGCCCTCGCGCCAGTAATCGGCGTTCTTGGCAAAGACGAGCCTCTGGCCCAGCGTCCATTCCGCAAGGCTGAAGGCCCCCGTCCCGACCGGCTGCTTGCCGAAATCGTCGCCCGCCGCCTCGACCGCCTCGCGCGGGACGACCGAGGCGAAGTTCAGCGCCATCACATGCAGGAAGGTCGCATCGGGGCGCGACAGCGTGATCTGCACCGTGAGCGGGTCGACCACCGTCACACCCGACAGCCCATTGCCGTCGCCCACCGCGTCAAAGCCCGCGATCGAGGCAAAGAAGCCCGCGCCGGGCGACAGCGTCGCCGGGTTCGTCACCCGGTCGAGCGAGTATTTCACATCCTCGGCCGTCATCTCGCGGCCGTTGTGGAACTTCACCCCGGGGCGCAGCTTGAACGTATAGGTGAGCCCGTCCTCGGACAGCGCATAGCTTTCGGCGAGACCCATGCGCAGCGTCGTCGTGCCCGGGACATAATCCATCAGCCCGTCGAACAGCGACTTGATCATCGACCAGTTCTGCCAGTCATAGCCGATGGCAGGGTCGAGCGTGGCCACATCGTCCTTGTAGGTGACCGTGATGGACCCGCCCGAAACCGCATTGGGGTCGGGCGTATAGTCCTGCGCCAGGGCAGGCAGCGCGAGCGTCAGCGCCAGCGCGGTAGAGGTCAGGATATGTCTCATGTCTCTCTCCTGTCGGGGTGGTTGGAATTACCGCAGCGTGATGCGCGGGTCGATGAAGGGGGCGACAAGGTCGGCCAAGAGGTTGCCCAGCACGATGGCCGTGGCGGATATCAGCGTCACGCCCATGATGATCGGAATGTCGACGCGCTGGATCGCCTGCCAGGCCAGTTGCCCGATCCCGGGCCAGCCGAAGACGCTTTCGACGATGACGAGCCCGCCCATGAAGATGCCGATGTCGATCCCGATCATGGCGATGATCGGCAGGATCGCATTGGGCAGCGCATGGCGCAGCACGACCCGGCGCCGCGTCAGCCCCTTGGCGCGCGCGGTGCGCACGAAATCCTGCGCCAGCACGTCGATCATCGACGACCGCATCATCCGCGCATACCAGCCCGCGCCCAGAATGCCGAGCGTCAGCGCCGGCAGCACCAGATGCGCCGCCGTCCCGTAACCGCCGATCGGAAACCAGCCAAGCTGCACCGCAAAGACGTAAAGCATGAGCAGCGACACCACGAATTGCGGGGCCGACACAGCCACGAACGACGCCACCATCAGCCCGTTGTCCACCGCCCTGCCCCGCCGCAGCGCCGCCAGCACGCCCAACGTCAGCCCGATCACCAGTTCCGCCGCGATCCCCGCCGCCATCAGCAACAGCGTCGGCGGCAGCCGCGCGGCGATGAGTTCAGAGACCTCGGTCCGTTGCAGGTAACTCCGCCCCAGATCGCCCTGCACCAGCCCCGCCAGATAACGCCCGTATTGCACGAAAAACGGCTGGTCGAGCCCCAGTTCCTTGCGGATGCTCTCCACCGTTTCTGCCGTCGCCGCGCGCCCCGCGATCTGGCGCACCGGATCGGCCGGCAGGACATAGAGCAGGAAGAAGGTGACAAAGCTGATCCCGATCAGGATCAGGACAGACTGCATCAGGCGGCGCAGCAGATAGACGCCCATCACCCCCGCCCCCGCTGCAACGGGTCAAGCACGTCGCGCAGCGCATCGCCCACCAGGTTGAAGGCCAGCGCCAGCAGCAGGATCGCCGCGCCCGGAAAGAAGACAAGCCAGGGGGCGGCCTGAAAATAGGTCTGGTTTTCAAAGATGATGTTGCCCCAGGACGGTGTCGGCGGCTGCACCCCGATGCCCAGGAACGACAGCGTCGCCTCCAGCAGCACCGTCGTCGAAATCCCCAGCGTCCCCCAGACGATGATCATCGGCACCAGATGCGGCAGGATATGCCGCCACAGGATCCGCCCCGTCCCTGCGCCCAGCGCCCGCTCGGCGGCGACGAAATCCCGCGCAGCCAGCGAAGAGGTCTCGGCATAGACCACCCGCGCCGTCTGCACCCAGTTCACCAGCGCGATCACCATCGCCACGATCCAGATCGACGGCTCGAATATCGCGGCGAGGCAGATGGCGAGCAAGAGCGCCGGAAAGGCCATCATCAGGTCGGTAAAGCGCATGAGCGCGGCCCCGATCCAGCCCTGAAAGAACCCCGCCGTGATCCCCACCAGCGTCCCGATCCCGAGCGCAAGCCCATTGGCCAGAAGCCCGATCACCAGCGATGTCCGCGCACCGTAAAGGATGCGCGACAGCAGGTCTCGCCCCAGAAGATCGGTGCCGAGCCAGAAAGTCGCATTCGGCGGCAAGGGCGCGCCCTCGATCGTGAGCCCGTCGAAATGCTGCTCGGCCGGGTCGAAGGGCGCGATCCATGGCGCCAGCAGCGCGCCCCCCACGACAAGCGCGATCACGGCCAGCCCAAAGACCGCCGTCCGCCGCGCCAGAAGCCGGCGCAGCGCACCCTGCGGCGCCGCGGGCAGTGCCGGCGCAGTCATCGCCCCG
>JBEIDZ010000373.1:0-2665 GCA_040383215.1 Paracoccaceae bacterium
CCACCGGGCATCTGGGCGGGGTTTCTGGCGGGCCTGATCCTTGCCGCCGCGATCCTGTTGCGCCGTTTTCTCGGGCGGACGGCGGCGGACTTGCCAAGCCCGCCCTGATCGCCCACAACCGGGCGCATGACCGGGGAGGGAGGGACCGCCGATGAAACGCTCGCGCATCAATGAGATCATGGCCGAGGCCGACGAGATGATCCGCCGGCACGGCTTTGTCCTGCCGCCCTTTGCCCGGTGGAGCCCGGCCGAGTTCCAGGCCCGGCGTGACGTCGCCCGCAACGTGATCGACGCCCGCTGCGGCTGGGATATCACCGATTTCGGCGGCGGCGACTTCGACCGGTTCGGCCTTTTCCTCTTTACTCTGCGCAACGGCCGGCTCGCCGATCTCGAACGCGGCCGGGGGATGTGCTATGCGGAAAAACTGCTGATTTCCAAGCAGGACCAGCTCGCGCCGATGCATACGCATGTGATCAAGGCAGAGGACATCATCAACCGTGGCGGGGCGACGCTGGTGATCGAGCTGTTCGGGTCGGACGACAAGGGCGGCTGTGCGACAGACCGCGGCGGCACGGTCTGGTGCGACGGGATCCGCACACCCTATGGCCCGGGCACCAAGCTGCGCCTCGCCCCGGGCGAAAGCGTGACGCTGATGCCCGGCGACTGGCACGCCTTCTGGGGCGAGGGGGGCGACGTGCTGATCGGCGAGGTGTCGACCGTGAACGACGACGAAACCGACAACATCTTCCGCGACCCGATCGGCCGCTTCGCGACCGTCGAGGAGGATGAGGAGCCGACGCATCTTCTGGTCAGCGACTACCGCCGCTGGCTGGCCTGAGGCGGGGCACGGCCCTTCGCTTCGATGTCGCACCGGCGGCAGAGGCGCGGGGGACCACCCCCGCGACCCCCGACGGCTCCGTCTGGCACCACATGCACCGTCGCGCGCGCGGACGTGGCGGGAGGACGACGACGGGCACCAAAAGGTGCGACAGTCTCAGGTCACCGGAGCCCGCGCACGGTAGGCGGGGTTGTCCCAGAGCCGGCCTGCCATGACCTCGGCCAGCACCTCCACCGCCCGGTCGATCTCGGCCTCGCCGATATAGAGCGGCGCGATGCCGAAGCGCATGATGTCGGGGCTGCGGAAATCGCCCACCACGCCGCGCGCGATCAGCGCCTGTATCGCGGCATAGCCCTCGGCAAAGCGGAAGCTCACCTGGCTGCCGCGCCGCGGATAGTCGCGCGGCGTCGCCAGCGACAGATCCGGACAGCGCGCCTCCACCCCCGCGATGAACCGGTCGCCAAGCGCGAGCGAGCGCGCACGGAGCGCGCCCATGTCGACCCCGTCCCAGATGTCGAGCGCGGCCTCGAGCGCCGCCAGCGCCAGCACCGGGGGCGTGCCGACGCGCATCCGTGCGACCCCTTCGCCCGGGCGGTAGCCCGGCTCGAAGGCGAAGGGCGCGGCATGGCCAAGCCAGCCTGCAAGCGCGGGCTGCACCACGCCCGCGTGGCGCGGGGCGACATAGATGAAGGCCGGTGCACCCGGCCCGCCGTTCAGGTATTTGTAGGTGCAGCCAAGCGCGAAATCCGCACCCCCGCCGGCCACATCGACCGGCAGCGCCCCGGCCGAATGCGCCAGATCCCAGATCGCGAGCGCACCCTCGGCATGGGCGCGTGCGGTGATCGTGGCCATGTCGTGGCGCCGCCCCGTGCGGTAGTCGACCTCGGTCAGCATCACTGCCGCGACATCCGGTCCGATCTCTGCCTCGACCGCCTCGGGCGCGACCACGCGCAGCACATGGCCGCGGTTGAGCGTCGCGAGCAGCCCCTCGGCCATGTAGAGGTCGGAGGGGAAATTGCCGCTGTCCGAGAGGATCACCCGGCGGTCGGGGCGCAGGTCCAGCGCGGCGGCCAGCGCCTGGAAGACCTTGACCGACAGCGTATCGCCCATGACCACATGGCCCGCCTCGGCCCCGATCAGCCGGCCGACCCTGTCGCCGATCCGCATCGGCTGCGCCATCCAGCCTTCGCCCGCGCGCCCGCCCCGGTTCCAGCCGGCGATCAGCATCTCGCCCCATTCGGCCTGCATCGCCTGCGCCATCCGCGCCGTGGCGGCGCGGGGCAGCGGGCCCAGCGAATTGCCGTCGAGATAGACCAGCCCCTCGGGGATGTGGAACAGCGCCCGTGTCGCCGCGAAATCGGTCATCCGCCCCCCCCACGCCGTCCGAAGGCGCGGATCGCCACCGGCTCGGTCCGGAACAGCTCACCCCCGATCGTCCACCCCACGATATAGCCGATGCCGAGTTCCGGCAGGTAATGCGAATACTGGTCCTTCTGTTCGGGCTGGCCCGGCTTCAGGCTTTCACCCACCGCCACGGCGTCATAGGTGCAGCCGCCGATCGTCACCGGCGGCATCGGGCCAAAACGCAGATGGTACTCCGCCGTCTCGGACAGGTCTGCGCCAAGGTCGCGCCGCAGCGTCCCCTCCCAGTCGGGCGTATCGGCAGCCGGGACCGGCATCTCGGTCACCTCAACCGGATAGACCGTTCGCACACGCGCTTCCGGAGGAGCATCGCCTTCGGCTGTCAGCGGACCCTCGTCGGTCACGTAAAGGCCGAGCCACGCGAAGTACCGCCGCCCTTCAGGATGCCAGCTGTAGGTTTCCTCG
>JBEIDZ010000374.1:0-2602 GCA_040383215.1 Paracoccaceae bacterium
CGGTCGGTACTTTCGGTGTTTTTGCCTTTGAATTTGAAAGGTTCATGGGCTGGGAGAAGTAGTCAGCAGCATCTGAACAACTGCTCAACCCGATACCAAAGGCGCGGTCGTCAAGTTCTATCGGCGCGGTCTGCGGCCAAGTTGGACGCCTGACCTGCGGGCCCGCTGTGTTGCGGGTATTTGCCTTTTCGCCAGGCCTCGGGCGTCTGGCCGGTCTCGGTCCGGAAGGCGCGGATCAGGTGGGAGGCGTCGGCGAAGCCGGTTTCGGCGGCGATGTCGCTGAGGCTGCGGTCGCTGCGGCTGAGCAGGTGGCGCACCTGGGCAAGCCGGACGCGGCGGCCGGCCTCTTGCGGGGGGATGCCGAGCGCGGCGCGGAAATGGCGTTCGAGCCGGCGGCGGCTGATGCCGAGCCGTTCCGCCAGGCGCGGCACGGTGGGCGGCGCCTCCATCGTCTGCTGCAGGATGAGGAGCGCGCGGCGGACCAGCGGGTCGCGCGTCGAGAGGTCGAGCGGGAGGCCGGGCTGGGGCCGGTCGGCGGACATCGCCTCGTCGATGATCATGATGGCGAGCGCCTTGCGCGCGGCGGCCGGGCCGATGTGACGGTCGACAAGGAAGGCTGCAAGATGGGCCGAGGAGGCCCCGCCCGAGCAGGAGAGGCGGTCGCGGTCGACCACGAAGATCTGGTCCGAGACGGGCGAGAGACCGGCGAATTCGGTCAGGAAATCCTCGTGATGGAACCAGCTCACGCAGGCGCGGTAGCCGTTCATCAGGCCCGCGCGGTGCAGGATGAAGGTGCCGGTGCAGATGCCGACAAGCGGCACGCCCTGGTCGGCCGCGCGGCGCAGGAAGGCGACATGGTCGGGGTGGAGGCGCTCGATCTCGTCGATCAGGCCGCCGACCACGACGATGTAGTCGAAGCGCGCGGGATCGCCGAGCCGTTCGTCGGGCTGGACGCGGACGCCGCAGGAGGATTCGACCGGGTCTGACCCCGGCGAGAGCACCTGCCAGCTGCAAAGGATGGGGCGCGAGCGGTCGCCCTCGTCGGCGGCCAGGCGCAGGACGTCGACGAAATTGGCGAAGGCGCAGAGCGTGAAGCGCCGCGCGAGGATGAAGCCGATGCGCAGGCGCGGGGCGGGGGATGTCGGGGCAAAAGCGGACATGCGGGCAGGGAACCAAGGGTGTGACGCAATCATACCACGCATCTGGCGCAAAGATACAGGTGTTGCGGCACGACCCGGTGCAGGATGAGTCGCAGACGCTGCTATGCCCGAGGCCTGGTATGACGCATTTCTCTGCCTTCTCGCTTCTGAAGAACGCCCTGAGCGGCCACAAGAACTGGCGGGAGCAATGGCCCGACAGCCAGCCCAAGGCCGAATATAATGTGGTCATCGTCGGTGCCGGCGGGCATGGCCTGGGGGCGGCTTATTACCTGGCCAAGGAGCACGGGATCACCAATGTCGCGGTGATCGACAAGGGGTGGCTTGGCGGCGGCAACACCGGGCGCAACACGACGATCATCCGCTCGAACTATCTTTATGACGAAAGCGCGCGGCTTTACGACCATGCGGTCGACCTGTGGGAGAACCTGAGCCAGGAGCTGAACTACAACGTCATGTATTCCAAGCGCGGGGTCATGATGCTGGCCCACAACGTGCATGACGTGCAGTCGTTCCAACGGCATATCCATTCCAACCGGCTGAACGGGGTGGACAACCGCTGGCTGACGCCCGAACAGGCGAAGGCTTTCTGCCCGCCGCTCAACATTGATCGAAATGCGCGCTATCCGGTGATGGGCGCGGCGTTGCAGATGCGCGCGGGCACGGCGCGCCACGATGCGGTGGCCTGGGGCTATGCCCGGGCCGCGGCCGCGCGGGGGGTGGACATCATCCAGAACTGCCCCGTGATCGCAATCCGGCGCGGCGCGGACGGTGCGGTCGAGGGGGTGGATACGGCCAAGGGCTTTATCCGGGCGAGGAAGGTTGCGGTGTCGGCGGCCGGCAATACCTCGGTCGTGCTGCAATCGGCCGGGCTGCGGATGCCGCTTGAAAGCTATCCCCTGCAGGCGCTGGTCAGCGAGCCGGTCAAGCCGGTCTTCCCTTGCGTGGTGATGTCGAACACGGTGCATGCCTATATCAGCCAGTCCGACAAGGGCGAACTGGTGATCGGGTCGGGGACCGACCAGTATGTGAGCTATTCGCAGCGTGGCGGGCTGCCGCTGATCGAGCATACGGTGGCGGCGATCTGCGAGGTGTTCCCGATCTTCAACCGGATGCGGATGCTTCGCAAATGGGGCGGGATCGTGGATGTGACGCCCGACCGGTCGCCCATCCTGGGCAAGCTGCCGGTCAAGGGGCTTTACGTGAATTGCGGCTGGGGCACGGGCGGGTTCAAGGCCACGCCGGGGGCGGGGCATCTGCTGGCCTGGACCGTGGCCAGGGACGAGCCGCACCCGATCAACGCGCCCTTCCGGCTGGAACGCTTTGCCACCGGGCGGCTGATCGACGAGGCCGCCGCCGCGGCGGTCGCGCATTGAGGAGGACGCGATGCTGCTGATCCATTGCCCCTATTGCGAGGACGCCCTGCCCGAGGCCGAATTCGCCTA
>JBEIDZ010000375.1:0-2570 GCA_040383215.1 Paracoccaceae bacterium
GATTAGAAAGGTTCAGCCCCGTGGTGCTGATCGCCACCATCGCAGAAAGAAAGATGCCGAAATAACCAAGACCTGCGATGATTGCATTCTGCGACCCGATGTCAAACCTCGTTTTGGGCAGCACCGAGCCTCGCAGAATTCCCTGGATCAGACGCGTCACGGCAAAGCCAACACCGAAGACGATCACAAAGGTGGCAATGTCTGCCGGCGAAATCCGGGTGTCTCCGATCGTGTAGCCATCCCGGAATCGGGTCCAAATTTCTTTGAGGTCCTCAACCCTCGCACCCCAGATCAGGGCAGCAACAGGGACGGCAAGTGTCACCAGAGAGAACGCCCCGAGAAGAGGGACGAGCGAATCCAGTTTGGCCTTTTCATCATGAACAACAAAGGCATAGACTTCTGAGACCAAGACTTGCAGCAAGATGACGACCGCAACGAGGCCGAGCGTCAGCACTGTAGGATGGAGCAGCGATCGCGCTGCAAGTCCGTATCCCATGATGGAGAGGACTGGTGCCACCACGGATGCGGTCATGACGAGCCGACCGACGAGTTGTGCGAACTGCTGAGCAAAGCCCGCGTTGTCCAAGCCAGGATTTGCGGCAGGTGCATCTGAGTCGGACCGTTGGGAAAGGGATCGACCTATCCGCAAGAGAATAATCGCGATTGCGATCTCGAAGGGAAGTAGCAGCGCTGCGCGGGTCTCGGGCGCGATGTCGCCGGTATCGATCAGCGACTCGACGGGCGCAAGAAAGGCAAGCACAACCCCAAGGTGTATGATCTGTCGTTCAGCAATTATCCTACCGCCATGCGGGACCGCAAACTTGATCACGGCCGGTACCTCGGGACCAAAGACTTGGTGAGCGAGCCAACGCGCCGCAAAGATGTAAAAAACCGACAGTGGCAGCACATTCATCAGCCTTGTCGCTCTGTATCCGAACATGCCGCTTGCCGCCATGGCGGCAACAAGTGCTGCGACCCCAGCTACAGGCAGGGCAGCCCGCGCCAGAGAACCCAGTAAATCCCAGATGGCCCGCCCGCGAGGGTGAGCGTCAGTCAGACGTCCCACGATCGTGTCCGTCGCCCGACGGACCGGCCGGAACAGCACCCAGGCAAGGGCAACGAAAAAGAGGACCCAGGCCCAATTCGCGGACAAAACGGCAAGCCGCGCCTGCGACGTGAGAGAGACCCGAAGCTCTTTGGTCAGTCCTGTTGCGCGTGCCATCGCCTCGGCCGCCACAGCGCGCCACACTGAAGGTGTCAATGGCGACGGGCCCCTTTCGAGAAGCTGTGCCCGCGCCTTTCCGCGAAGCAGCACATCAATCTCCCGGATCAGTCCGTCGGCCCGTGCATGGGCTTCCTGCGCCAGCCGGCCCGGCGCACGAAGCCCAGCAAGCTGTTCTTCAAGATGTTTCCGGCGGTCGGTCACCGCGGAATCCTCAGGGGGCTGGCCGTCAGTCGGCGCCGGGCCAAGGGCTGAAAGCTGCCCGCCGACCGTCTGAATGCGGCGTTCATGTACGAATTGGTCGGCCAGAAACAGATCACGCCACTCGACGAGGTCGGCCCTGAGCCGGCGAAGGACAAAGGATGACCCCTGCCCTCGCGACACCACACCTTCGGCCCGCTCGGCAACCGTTTCCCACCCGGCAAGATCGACACCGATGACGCTGAGCTCATCAGGTGCAGACACCGTTTCTGCACCCGTTCCACCCCCGAGGATGATTGTCCCTGTGGCGTCAGCCGCCGGGCCTGCCTGTTGCACCGCATCTCCGGACAGATCCTGCGCCGCCAGAGGTGGCCCAAGCCCCAACGCCAGCAGAAGAACCGCCAGACGCCAGAGGGTCCTGCCGGATATCATGCGTCCTCAAAGACCCCAGGAATGGACGACGGACCCCTGTCCAGCCATGCCGGCACCGGCAGTCCCTTCCCCCGCAGAAAATCGGGATTGAAGAGTTTCGACTGATACCGCGTTCCGTAATCGCACAAGATCGTCACGATGGTATGGCCCGGCCCCATCTCGTGCGCCATCCGTATCGCCCCGGCAATGTTGATGCCTGAAGATCCGCCAAGGACAAGACCTTCATGTGCGAGCAGATCGAAAACAATCGGAAGCGCCTCAGCATCGGGGATATTATAGCTGAAGTCCGGACGGAAACCCTCGAGGTTGGCCGTGATCCGCCCTTGCCCGATCCCTTCGGTGATCGAGTCACCCTGCGTTCTCAGCACCCCTTCGGTGTAATAGGAATGGAGCGCTGCCCCGTCAGGATCCGCAAGCCCGATCTTCACTCCTTTCGGCTGCAGCGCCATCGCCACCCCCGCAATGGTCCCACCGGAACCGACCGCGCAGATGAATCCGTCCACGCTGCCACCAGTCTGGTCCCAGATTTCGGGCGCCGTCGTTTCGATATGGGCCTGCCGATTGGCAATATTGTCGAACTGGTTCGCCCAGATGACGCCGTTCGGGTCATTCCGCGCCAATTCGGCCGCCAGCCGCCCGGAATAGCGGACATAATTGTTGGGATTGCGATAGGGTGCAGCGGGCACCTGAACAAGCTCTGCCCCCGCCAGCCGTA
>JBEIDZ010000376.1:0-2544 GCA_040383215.1 Paracoccaceae bacterium
GGAAATCCTGATCGCCCTGATCCTCGTGGCCATCATTGGGCCGGGGACAACGGGCACCATGGTTGCAATCGCGGTGGCCTATCTGGCCCAGTTCACCCGTCTGACCCGGGCACAGATCCTGTCTCTGAAGTCTGAAACCTATATCGAGGCTGCCCGCAGCCTTGGGGCCAGCCACAAGCATCTGTTGTTCCGGCACCTGATCCCCAATGCCCTGGCACCTGTGCTGGTTGCCGCGATGCTCGCCACGGGGGACGCGATCATCCTGGAGGCGACGTTGGGTTTCTTCGGCCTTGGGGCGCAACCGCCGACGCCCAGCTGGGGTGCCATGATGTCTTCGGGAGCCGCCCAGCTCTTCACGGCGCCTTGGATCATCCTGCTACCGGGCCTTGCCCTGACCATGACGGTGATCGCCATCAATCTGTTCGGCGATGCCCTCATCGCCGCGCTCGACATCCGAACCAAGCTGAGGGACGCCTGATGCTGCTGGAGGTTCAGGATCTGCGCGTTTCCATCGGCAAGGTCACGCCGCTGGACGGGGTCAGTTTCGCGCTGGACCGGGGTCAGATCCACGGGCTGGTCGGTGAAAGCGGGTCGGGAAAGTCGCTGACGGCCATGGCGATCATGGGTCTTCTGCCCCTGATCGGCGGTCGCATAACCGGCGGGACCCTGGCCTTCGACGGCCATTCCCTCCAGCGCCCCGAGGCGGAATTGCGCAAACTGCGCGGACGCCGAATCGCCTTCATCACCCAGAACCCGATGACCGCCCTTGACCCGGTCCGCCACATTGGCGGCCAGGTCGACGAAGTAGCGATGATGCACTTGGGCCTTGATCGCAAAGCCGCACGCGAACGCACGATCCAGATCTTGACCCAATTGCGGATTTCCTCGGCCGAGACGGTCGTCCAATCCTATCCCCATCAGCTTTCGGGCGGGATGAAGCAACGTATTGTCATCGCCATGGCGCTGGCGGGCGAGCCTGACCTGATCGTGGCGGACGAACCAACGACCGCGCTCGATGTTACCGTCCAGGCCCAGATCATTCACATCCTGACCTCGCTTGTGCGGGACAGGGGCCTGGGCCTTTTGCTCATCACGCATGACATGGGCGTCGTGGCGCAAGCCTGCGATCTGGTGACCGTACTTTACGCCGGCCGCGTCGCGGAGAAGAGCAGTACCGCCGCGCTGTTCGAGGCGCCGCGCCACCCATACACCACCGCCCTGATGGCCAGTGTTCCGCGCGATGACATGGCGCCCGGGGCGCTGAAAGGCATTCCCGGCTCCGTCCCGTCGGTCGCTGGCTATCCGGCAGGATGCCGTTTCCACCCACGTTGCCCCCGCAAGACCGAGATCTGTGAAAAGGTCGTTCCCCCTCTCGTGGTGACAGACAAACAGAGCGCGCTTGCCTGCCATAATCCGCTGGAGGGAACCCGCCCGTGACCGAGATCCTGCGGTTGGAAAACCTGACCAAAGTCTTCACCCGGCCTGCCGGGGCTTTCCGAAAACCCCGCCAGATGACGGCGGTCCGCGACGTCTCGCTATCAGTCCGGAAGGGGGATGTCGTCGGTATCGTCGTCGAATCCGGTTGTGGGAAATCCACCCTCGCCCGTCTTATCCTTCGCCTTGTCGAGCCGACCTCTGGCCGTGTGCTGCATGACGGCACGGACATCACGCATCTTTCCCACCGCGCGCTGCAGAAGGCGCGTGCGAACATGGCCATGGTCTTCCAGGACCCCTATTCCAGCCTCGACCCCCGCTACACCGTGGCTGATTGCCTGGCCGAGGCCTTTGTGGTGCAGGGAACCGCAGAGCCGAAGGGGCGGATCGAGGCACTTCTGGATCAGGTGGGCCTGTCGCGCGCAATGGCCCAGAGCTACCCACATCAATTGTCGGGCGGCCAACGCCAGAGAGTCGGGATTGCTCGCGCGCTGGCCCTGTCCCCAGACCTGCTGATCCTTGATGAGCCGACTGCGTCGTTGGATGTGTCCATCCAGGCGCAGATCATCTCGCTATTGCAAGACCTGCAGACCTCCATGGGCCTGACCTACATCTTCATCAGCCACGACCTTGGGCTCGTGCGGTACTTCTGCAGTCGCGTGGTGGTTATGTACCTTGGCTCGGTTGTGGAAGAACTGCACGACCCCAAGTCGGCGTCCCTGCACCCCTATACCGCCACCCTGATGGCCTCGACATTCGCCCCGGACCCGAGACGCCGCAAGGATCTGGTGGCCCTGGAAGGGGAAATCCCCTCACCGTTCAACCTGCCGCCCGGTTGCGCCTTTGCGGGTCGTTGCCCGCGTGCGTCAGATCGCTGCCGGACAGAAAAGCCGGTACTGGCACCCGCGCTAGGGGAGCATTCGGTCGCCTGTTTCGATCCTGTTCCCGCCTCGCTAGCTTTAAGCCGGCTCTCTGCGCGAGATCAAAGTGGCAGCCCCGAATCGGCTTTCGGCTGATCCATCACAATCTGACTTTGCACACGCGCGACCGCAGGGTGCGCCAGCAGGCGCTGGTGGATGAAGGTGTTGAGGGCCGGCAAGTCGGTCACCC
>JBEIDZ010000377.1:0-2503 GCA_040383215.1 Paracoccaceae bacterium
ACTGTTTTGGGGCGCATCTGGCAGTGGAGATGCTGGCAGACCACCTGCGCGAGGCGCCGCGGCGGCGGAAGGGGCCGGCGGTGGGTCTGCTCACGCTGGGTCAGGTGATACCGATGGTGTCGTTTCTGCCCGAAGCGGACAAGCTGCGCGCCGACCTGGCCTTCCTGTCGGAGCGACAGGAGATTGTCTGGGTTGATGTCACGGCGCCCGGCGATGGCTGTGCCTTCGCGCTTTGCGATCCGGTTGCGGTGTCGGGCGTGGCGTCGCGGGCCCAGATCTGGCCGCTGGTGTTTTCCGCCGCCTTTACCCAGACACTGTCGCCCGAGCGATGGGAAGCCCTGCGCTGGAAGTTCTTTCTTCTGCATTTCCAGTATCTTTTCGCATTCGACCGACCGGGGGATTACGATTATTTCCGGATCACGGCGGGGCCGCTGACGCTGGCGCGGCGGTTCGAAGGCAAGAAGCCGTCACCCCTGCGGATCGACGTGCCGGCGTCGAAATACACCTCGATGGCGGTGTGACGACGCCGCCGAAACCGCCTGCGCGCCCTGACAGGGTGTCGCTCCCGAGGTATTTGCGTCTGTTTCGGGACGACATTCTTTCGGCGCAGCCTGCACGGCTTTATCGGGCCTGGATGGCAGAATTCAGGACGCTGTTCTTTACCAGCTATCTGGTCAACGACCCTGCGCTGCTGAAGACGGTCCTGAATGAAAGACCCGACGATTTTCCCAAGTCGGACCGGATCGGGGCGGGGTTGCGGCCGCTTCTGGGGCAGTCGGTGTTCCTGACCAATGGCGAGATCTGGAAGCGGCAACGGCGGCTGATCGACCCGGCCTTTGAGGGCGGGCGGCTGCGCGATACCTTTCCGGCGATGTGGGCGGCGGGCGAGGCCGCCGTCGCGCGGCTTGCGCCACTGGCCGATGGGTGGCCCTGTGACATCGAGCCCGAGACGTCGCATGCGGCAGCGGATGTGATCTTTCGCACGCTCTTTTCGATCCCGATCGAGGATCGTGTCGCGGCCGAGGTCTTTGACCAGTTCCGTGCCAATCAGCGCATTCAGCCGATCGTTAACCTGGCAGCATTTCTGCCCGGGCGGTCCTGGCTGCCGCGGCTGCACCGGCGCGAGACGCGCCGGACGGCGGCGCGCATCCGCGGTCTGATCGCGCGGCTGACGGCAGAACGTGCGGCCGCGATCGCGGCGGGGCGCGCACCCGACGATCTGGCCACCAAGATCATGACCGCGACCGATCCCGAGACGGGCGAGCATTTTGCCACGGCCGAGATGGTGGATCAGGTCGCGATCTTCTTTCTGGCCGGGCACGAGACCTCGGCCTCGGCACTGGCCTGGACGCTCTATCTGCTTGCGCTTTATCCCGACTGGCAGGAGCGGGCGGCCGAGGAGGCGCGCCATGTCGCGCCGCATTTCGGGACGCTGTCACGGCTGCGGGTGACGCGCGACATCTTCCGCGAGGCGCTGCGGCTTTATCCGCCGGTGCCGATGATGGTGCGCGAGACGACGCGGGCCGAGCGGTTCCGCGACCGTGACATCCGGCAGGGGGCGCAGATCGTGCTGTCGCCCTGGCACCTGCATCGTCACGAGCTTCTTTGGGAAAATCCGGACGGGTTCGACCCCGGCCGCTGGCAGACCGCGAACGGGCGCGATTGTGCGCGCGAGGCCTATATCCCGTTTTCGGCCGGTCCGCGCGTCTGCACGGGGGCGGGGTTTGCAATGGCCGAGGGTGTGCTCCTGCTTGCGCTGCTGCTGCGCCGTTTCCGCTTTGCCCCGGTCGAGGGGCGCGCGCCGGTGCCTGTCGCGCATCTGACGGTGCGCGGCAGGGACGGCATATGGCTGCGGATCACGCCGCGCGATGGGGCGGAGCGACCGGACGGCTGAGGGAGCGGCGCTCAGACGGCGGCGGTGACGATGATTTCGACCTTGTAGTCGGGGGCTGCGAGTTTCGCCTCGCCGGTCCAGCGGGCGGGGGTGTTGCCGGGAGCGACCCACTTGTCCCAGACGGCGTTCATCTCGGCGAAGGTCGCGATGTCGGCCAGCCAGATCTGTGCGGTCAGGAGGCGCGTCTTGTCGGTGCCGCAGGCGGCGAGGATGCGGTCGATCTCGGCCAGGACGGCGTGGGTCTGGTCGGTGACGCTGGCCCCCGGTGTGCCGACCTGGCCGGCGAGGTAGGCGATGCCGTTGTAGATGACGGCCTCGCTCATCCGGGGGCCGGGGTTGATGCGCTTGATCTGGCTCATGGGAGGGGTCCTTTCCGCTGGCATGTGGCGCCCTGCTATCGCAGCGTCGCGCGGGAGGGAAGGCAGGCTGGAGCGGGTGAAGGGAATCGAACCCTCGTCTTAAGCTTGGGAAACATACGTTCTCAGTCGAAAACCGTCTGCATCTTCAAGTGGTTAGACCCGACGCTCCGCGTGTTTTGTAGGCGTTTTGTAGGCAGCGCGCGCCACCTGCAAAAATTGGAGCGGGTGAAGGGAATCGAACCCTCGTCAT
>JBEIDZ010000378.1:0-2442 GCA_040383215.1 Paracoccaceae bacterium
CAGCCAGGCGCTGGAGGACAATTTCGCCGCCAAGACCGAAGGGTCCTTCGGCCAGCATCCGGGAACCGACAGCGAAGGGGTCGCCAAGTTCTATGAGATGGGCGAGGCTGCGGGCTTCAACCCGCGCAACGCGTTTGCGCCCGAATCCTATGATGCGGCAGCGCTGATCCTTCTGGCGATGCAGGCGGCGGGATCGACCGATCCGCAGGTCTACAAGGACAAGGTCCTTGACGTGGCCAATGCCCCGGGCGAGCCGATCCAGCCCGGCGAACTGGCCAAGGCGATCGAGATTCTCGCCGGTGGCGGTGACATCGACTATGTCGGCGCGAGCGCGGTGGAGCTGATCGGACCGGGCGAATCGGCCGGCAATTACCGCGAGTTCGAGATGAAGGGCGGCAAGATCGAGACCGTCCGCTTCCGCTGATGACGCGGCAGGCATGACCGGAGCGGCCCGGGGGCAAGCCCCCCGGGCCGTTCCACAAGGACAGGTGACCCGCACGCGGCCATGGCCGGACAGGAGCGGGCGACGGGGAGTGGCGGATGATCGTCGTCGAGGACCTGCACAAGCATTTCGGCGGGTTTCATGCCGTGGACGGGGCGTCGCTCACCATCAGGGCGGGGACGATCACCGGGCTGATCGGGCCGAATGGCGCGGGCAAGACCACGCTTTTCAACGTGATCGCGGGCCGGCTGAAGCCGACGGGCGGGCGCGTGACGATGGCGGGCGAGGATATCACGGGGCTTGCGCCGCACGAGTTGTTCCACAAGGGGCTGCTCAGGACATTCCAGATCGCGCACGAGTTTTCGTCGATGACGGTGCGCGAGAACCTGATGATGGTGCCGGCGGGCCAGTCGGGCGAGCGGCTCTGGAACGCCTGGTTCGGGCGGGGGCGGATCGCCGCGGAGGAGCGCGAGCTTCTGCACAAGGCTGACGAGGTGCTCGACTTCCTGACGATGTCGCATCTGAAGGACGAGAAGGCGGGGAACCTGTCGGGCGGGCAGAAGAAGCTTCTCGAGCTTGGCCGGACGATGATGGTGGATGCGCGGATCGTCTTTCTGGACGAGGTCGGCGCGGGGGTGAACCGGACGCTCTTGCGCACCATCGGCGATGCGATCGTGCGGCTGAACCGCGAGCGCGGCTATACGTTCTGCGTGATCGAGCATGACATGGATTTCATCGGGCGGCTCTGCGACCCGGTCATCGTGATGGCCGAGGGGCGCGTGCTGGCCGAGGGGCGGGCCGACGAGATCATGCAGAACGAGGCGGTGATCGAGGCCTATCTGGGCCGCGGCCTGAAGAACAGGGCGGGGGCGGGATGAGCGCGCGGGTGTCGGGCGGCGGGATCGCGGCGGAGGCCCCGGCGCGCAGGCGGGCGGGCAAGGGGGCGGCGCATGGCTGAGCCGTTTCTTGTCGGAGAGAAGATGGTCGGCGGCTACGGTCAGGGCGCCAACATCCTGCAGGGCTGCACCATCGCGGTCGAGAAGGGGCAGATCGCGGTCATCGTCGGCCCGAACGGGGCGGGCAAGTCGACCGCGATGAAGGCGATCTTCGGGATGCTCGCGCTGCGGGGCGGGGCGGTCCGGATCGCGGGTGAGGATATCACGGCTTTGAGCCCGCAGGCGCGGGTGGCCAAGGGCATGGCCTTCGTGCCGCAGACGCAGAACATCTTCACGTCGCTCACGGTCGAGGAAAACCTCGAGATGGGGGCCTTTCTGCGGCGCGACGATATCGGCGCGACGATGGAGCAGGTCTTTGCGCTGTTTCCGATCCTGCGCGACAAGCGGCGGCAGGCGGCGGGCGAATTGTCGGGCGGGCAGCGCCAGCAGGTGGCGGTCGGGCGCGCGCTGATGACTCAGCCGCAGGTGCTGATGCTGGACGAACCCACGGCGGGCGTGTCGCCCATCGTGATGGACGAGCTTTTCGACCGGATCATCGAGATCGCGCGGGCCGGAATCACGATCCTGATGGTGGAACAGAATGCGCGCCAGGCGCTCGAGATCGCCGATATCGGCTATGTGCTGGTGCAGGGGACGAATGCGCATACCGGGACGGGCAAGGAACTGCTGGCCGACCCCGAGGTGCGGCGGACGTTCCTTGGGGGGTGAGGCGATGGGGCGCAGGGGTCTGACGGCGGCGGAGAGGAGAGGACCGGCATGGATGCCCTGAACGCGGTCGTCGCGCTGCTCAACTTCGTGGTCGTCCCGGGGCTGGCCTATGGGGCGCAACTGGCGCTGGGCGCGCTGGGGGTGACGCTGATCTATGGCATCCTGCGGTTTTCCAACTTTGCCCATGGCGACACGATGGCCTTTGGCACGATGGTGACGATCCTTGTCACGTGGGGCCTGCAGGCGATGGGGGTCAGTTTCGGGCCGCTGCCGACCGCGCTGCTGGCGTTGCCGGCGGGGATCGCGGCCACTGCGCTTCTGCTGCTGGTGACCGAC
>JBEIDZ010000379.1:0-2430 GCA_040383215.1 Paracoccaceae bacterium
CAATATCATCTGCGGGTTCGGGCGCATGGGAGGGCAGACCGTGGGGTTGACCGCGAACCAGCCGGCCGTGCTGGCCGGTGTGCTCGACATCAATGCGTCGGCCAAGGCCGCGCGCTTCGTGCGCTTCTGCGACGCCTTCGACATCCCGCTCCTGACGCTGGTCGACGTGCCCGGCTTCCTGCCCGGCACCGCGCAGGAATACGGCGGTATCATCAAGCACGGCGCCAAACTCCTCTTCGCCTATGGCGAGGCGACGGTGCCCAAGGTCACCGTGATCACCCGCAAGGCCTATGGTGGCGCCTATGACGTGATGTCCTCCAAACACCTGCGCGGCGACATCAACTATGCCTGGCCCACCGCCGAAATCGCCGTGATGGGCGCGCGGGGCGCGGTCGAAATCCTCTATCGCGCCGAACTCTCTGACCCCGCGCGGATCGCCGAAAGGACACGCGAATACGAAGACCGATTCGCCAATCCCTTCGTCGCCGCCGAAAAAGGCTTCATCGACGAGGTGATCGAGCCGCGCATGACGCGCCGCCGAATCGCGCGGGCCTTTGCCGCGCTGCGCCAGAAATCGGTGCAGACCCCCTGGAAGAAACACGACAACATTCCGCTCTGATGCCCGCGCACCGCCCCGCCCTCATCCTGCTGCTCGCAACACTCGCCGCGCCCGCTGCGGCAGAGGTGATCACCACACCCTCCGCCGCCCGCGTCACGCTCTTCGACGTCGTGCTCGAACCCGACAGCGCGCTCGCCCGTTTCCGCTTCCTCGCCCCCGAAATCGCAGCCCGCCCGTTCGAACAGGTGCAGGACGACTTCCCCTGGCTCTGCGCCAATGTTGCGCTTCCCGCACTTGCCGCCAACGACTGGACCGTGTCGCAGGTCATCGTCTCGCTCTCCGACCGGGAGCTTCCGCTCGGCGCCTCCGATCCCGCCGCCGTGCAGTATTTCGAAGGCTTCCGGATCGAGGACGACACCTGCATCTGGGAGCCCTACTGATGCTCAGACACAAGGGCTTCCCCAGCCGCCTGCGCGGGACCGACTACCAGTTCACCATCCGCCACAACAACAAGAAGGGCGCAACCCGCCTTATCGTGCGCGAACGCTATGCCGACCGCAAGCCCGCCGACCGCGAGGCCGATGCCGCCTTCATGCAGGCACTCTGGACCCATTTCGGCGCGGATGACTTCGAACGCGGCAATCTCGACGCGGGCCGGCTCTCCTGGCTCTTCCAGCGCGAGGTCATCCCCGCAGGCGACCCCTTCGACCCCGCCAGCTACGAGGCGCGCCTCCGCATCGACGTCGACCGTGCCCGCCGCTCCTTCCCCGAGGTGTTTGCGTGACGGCGGTCCCCGGCATCGCCGCAGCCCCCGCCGGCCCGACTGAAAGCCTCGCTTGCAGGATTGGCCACAAGATGCGAAACAAAGCTTTGTCTGGAGCCAGTCCAACGGGAGAAGTCAGATGCTCAAGTCAGTCAAAATCCTCGGCGTCGTCGCCGCCATGTCCACGCTCGTCGCCTGCGGCGAGACCGACATGGAACGTACCGCGACGGGTGCCGTCCTCGGCGCAGCCGCAGCGGCCGTCACCGGTGAAAGCATCACCAACGGCGCACTCATCGGCGGCGCCGCCGGCGCGGTCAGCGGCACCGTCGCGCCCGCGATCACCGGCAGCTGATCGCGCGGCCGGCCTGACGCCTGCGTCAGCGCCAACGACAACGGGCCGCCGGGGGGCAACTCCCGGCGGCCTTCTTGCTGCCCGGCTGCATGCGAAAGAACCCTGACCCGATGTTCGACAAGATCCTCATCGCCAACCGGGGCGAAATCGCCTGCCGCGTGATGCGCACCGCCCGAAGGATGGGGATCCGGACCGTCGCCGTCTATTCCGATGCCGACCGGGGCGCGCTGCATACCCGCTTGGCCGACGAGGCCGTCCATATCGGCGCCGCCCCCGCCGCGCAGTCCTACATCGCCATCGACCGCGTGATGGACGCCATCCGCCGGACCGGGGCGCAGGCCGTCCACCCGGGCTACGGCTTTCTGTCCGAAAACCCGCGCTTTGCCGCCGCGCTGGATGCCGCAGGCGTCACCTTCATCGGCCCGCCGATGCGCGCGATCGAGGCGATGGGCGACAAGATCGCCTCCAAGAAACTCGCCCGCGCGGCCGGGGTCTCGACCGTTCCGGGCCACATGGACCTGATCGCCGACGCCGACGAGGCGGTGCGGATCAGCCGCGACATCGGCTATCCGGTGATGATCAAGGCCTCGGCCGGCGGCGGCGGCAAGGGCATGCGCATCGCCTGGTCCGATGCCGAGGCGCGCGAAGGCTTCGACGCCTCGCGCAACGAGGCGCGCGCGAGTTTCGGCGACGACCGCATCTTCATCGAGAAATTCGTCACCCGCCCCCGCCACATCGAAATCCAGGTCCTGGCCG
>JBEIDZ010000380.1:0-2396 GCA_040383215.1 Paracoccaceae bacterium
GCCGCCAGGCAACCGTTGTCAGAAGGCCGGTGTTCGACGGCATGGGGGATGACCCCGCGTTCATCATCAGGGATCCGCCGGTGCCGTAGGTGGCTTTCACCATGCCGGGTTCAAAGCAGGACTGGCCGAACAGTGCGCCCTCTTGGTCACCGATGGATGACGCTACCGGGACAGGACCGCCGAACAGCGACGGGTCAGTCTGGCCATAGACGGCCGAGGAGTCGCGCACGTCGGGCAGGATGGCGCGCGGCACGTTCAATCCGGCCAGCAGGCGGTCATCCCAGGTGCCGGTGCGGATGTTGAAAAGAAGCGTCCGGCTGGCGTTCGAGGCGTCGGTCACATGCGCCTTGCCGCCTGTGAGGTTCCAGATCAGCCAGGTGTCGATCGTGCCGGCGGCAAGGTCGCCTGCTTCAGCCCGGGACCGCGCGCCGGGTACGTTGTCCAGGACCCATGCAAGCTTTGTGCCCGAGAAATAGGCGTCAATCACCAGACCCGTGTTTTCCTTGATGTAGGGTTCCAGCCCCTTCGCTTTCAGAGCGTCGCAGATCCCGGCGGTGCGGCGATCCTGCCAGACCAGGGCATTGTGCAGCGGCACACCGGTCTTGCGGTCCCAGACCACGCTGGTCTCGCGCTGGTTGGTGATGCCGATGGCGGCGATGTGTTCATGCGTTGCGCCTACTTCGGCCATCGCTTCGCGTGCGACGGCAAGCTGTGTGTTCCATATCTCGACGGCATCATGTTCGACCCAGCCTGGCTGCGGATAGATCTGGCGGAATTCGCGCTGTGCCAGCGCCGCGATGTTGCCGGCCCGGTCGAACAGGATCGCACGCGCGCTGGAGGTGCCTTCGTCCAAAGCCATCACATAGGTCTTGCTCATCTCTTCCTCCCTGAGCGTGCGGATTCAGCCATTCGGCTTGAACAGGATCTTTGCATAAGGGCCGAAGGTTCGCGCCTTCAGCGCCGAAAAGATCGCCGGCGCCTCCTCCAGCACCGCGCGATGCGTGATGAGCGGCTCTACGACCAGGCGGTTGGCGCGCAGAAGTTCCATGATGTCGAACCATTCCTTGCCCGGGAATGGAAGCGAATAGGAATTCCACGACCCGACGACCTGCAGCTCTTCGCGCACCAGGCGGGCAAAGGCCTTTTCGGCAAAGGTCACGTCGCCGTAGGTCGTGCCGTAGAGCATGACGGTGCCCTGTTTCGCGGCGACGAGGATCGACAGGTCGCGCCCTGCGGCCGAGCCTGCACATTCCAGCGATACGGCCACACCCTGTCTGCCGGTAGCCGACTTGACCACCGCGAGGGCATCTTCGGTCGCAGGATTGATGCAGATGTCTGCCCCGATCTGGCGGGCCAGCGCCAGCTTGGCGTCATCCACATCGATGGCGATCAGAGGCTGTGCGCCCGACAGCTTGGCGAATTGCAGCGCGAAAAAGCCGAGCGCCCCGCAACCGACCACCGCGACCGCATCGCCCAGCCTGATGTCCAGCTTCTGGATGCCGTGAAGGATGATGGCTGCAGGTTCGATGGTTGCCGCCACTTCGAGCGAGACGTTGCCGGGCACTTTCAGCACGTTGCGCGCGGGGGATTTGAGATATTCGGCAAAGGCCCCGTCGCTGCGCGAGCCAAGGAAATCGTAATCGTCACAGAGCGAAAACTTGCCCGCCCTGCACCACGCGCAGTCAAAGCATGGCATCAGGGGCGCAACAGCGACCCGGTCCCCCGGGGCGAGGTGGGTGACACCCGGCCCGACCTCCGCGACCGTGCCTGCGAATTCGTGACCCGGTATGGTCGGGAAACGATAGGTGCCGGTCACCATCACCCGTCCGATATCCGATCCGCAGATGCCGGCCGCTGCCACTTCCACCAGCACCTCTCCAGGACCGGGCACCGGTCGTGCAACCTCTTCGACCCGCAGATCGCCGGGCGCGTGCAAGACAGCGGCCTTCATGGCGTTGCCTCTGTCTGTGGAAAGATGACGGTTTTCATGCCCTTGCCCGACAGCGCGTGGTCGAAGGCCGCCACGGCATCGCGCATGCCGAAGCGGTGGCTGACCACCGCGCCGACATCGATCTTTCCGGTCTCGACAAGCGCCAGTGCGCGGGCATAGTCATCGAGACTCGATCCGGTGGAGCCAAGGAGCTTCAGGCTCAGGTAATGGACTCTGTTGGTGTCGATCTCGGCCCTGGTGCCCCTCGTGAGGCCGGAAAAGAAGTTCAGACGGCCGAAACGAGCGAGGCATTCGACGGCCTGTGCCTGCAACTCGGGTGCGGGAGCGCAGGTCAGGGCTACGTCAACGCCCCTGCCGCCGGTCAGCCGCATCACTTCGGCCACCACATCGACGACGGAACTATCGACGGTGTGTGTTGCACCGAGGGGCGCGATGTCCGCCACGC
>JBEIDZ010000381.1:0-2389 GCA_040383215.1 Paracoccaceae bacterium
CGAGACCTTGAACCGCTCCGCCGTCGCGCGGTGCGTGTTCCCCTCCCCAACATGGTCCACAACCCGCTGCCGTAGCTCTACAGGATGCGGCTTCCCCATCCCTGACCCCCATATCTGCATCACAGACACAGAATCACGGATCAAACTTCAAGGGAATCCCGAATCGCGATGACCACGATACGCTCTAAGCCAGGAAACTGCGGCCGCTTTGCGCGTCCGATTGCAGAACGAATCCGCCGGAAAGGCATGCCCAAAGAGAACATGCGGGGTGGCGTTAGCGAAACAGAGATCAAGCGCGCCTGAAAGGTATCGCATCACATTGATGCCCTGAGTGTCCATTGACAAAGTATTAAAATACGCAGGCTTAGATGACTTTATGTGCAAAATCTGATTATTTAGCACACTACTGGAGTGTTTTCTGGGATTAGCACTCACCCACGATAAGTTTGCCTTATCGTGGGTGTTGAAATCTGCTCATCCAGGGCGCAGAATGCCCCGCAAAGCCCGCACGTCAGGTGCCGTTCAATGGTCAGAAACCGCTCCAAGAAGCCTCATCCCCGGCAAGCCCGCCGCCTTGCGGTCAAAGCTGACCGTGTCGCGGCAACCCGCACCCTGCCCCGCCAAGGCGATCATCTGATCAGCGAACCCCGGTCCGCCCTTGCGGTAACGATCAACCGCCACCGCCGCGCGATCTGCGGCCTCGATCACCAGCTCCCGCGCTTCAAGAAGCCCGTCCAATGCCTTGGCGATGTCGGCCCGCGACAGGCCATAGGCACGCTCAAGCACCCAGACCAACTCGACAAGAACTTCGCGACTGAAAAATCCGGCTTCCGCCTCGGTCAGGCCAGCCACGAAGGCCGTAGCGACCGCGGCTTGGTCCGGGTCGTCCTGCACGAGGAACCGGACCAGCACATTGGTGTCGAGCCCGATCACAGGCCAATCGCCCCTTTGGCAATGGCCTCCTCCATCTCTTCCAGACTGACCGTCCGACTGGCCCTGTCCTTCAGCAGTCCCGCCAGTTGGGCGACGGGCTGGCTCCGCACCAACCGCACTTCGCCGCCATCGAGGATCATGTACCGGACCCGGTCTCCGGGATGGAGCTGCAGGGCACTGCGCACGTCTTTCGGCAAGGTGGTCTGGCCCTTGATGGTTATTGTGGATTCCTGCATGGCGCCCTCCAAGGCGTTGCTGAATATTGCATTACATATGGCATACTGGCCTTACCCGATCAAGGTGCTCGGATGACCGCCCTCGCCCTTCCCGCCTACGCCCAGTTGTCCGACGCCGACGAAGCCGCCCTGACCGAGCTTTACCGGCGTGGAACCCCGCCTAACACCCTGCGCGCTTGGGAGCGGGATCTGGCCTATATCTCGGCCTGGAAGATGGCGTCTTTTGGTCAGCCGCTTGCCTGGCCCGAAGACGAGAAAGTGGCGCTGCGCTTCATTCTCGACCACGCCCAGGACCTGTCGGAGAAGCCTGGCCCCGCGCAGAATGTGGCGATGGAGTTGATGGCAATCGGGCTGCGGGTTGCGCTCAGCTGCCCTGCCCCGGCGACGCTAGACCGCCGTATCGCGTCTTGGCAGGCGTTCCATCGCATGCGCAATCTGACCTCGCCGTTCTCGACCCCTCTGGTGCAACAGGCCCGGCAAAAGGCGCGGCGCGCCAATGCCCGGCCACGTATCCCGAAATCGCCCAAGCCGGTTACCCGCGATATCCTTGAGACCTTGCTGGCCACCTGCGACGACAGCCACCGTGGCATCCGCGACCGGGCGATGCTGATGCTGACCTTCGCCAGCGGCGGGCGGCGGCGGTCCGAGGTTTCGGCGCTGAAAGTCGAAGACATCGGGCGGGATGATTTCATTGCCAAAGGGCTGCTCTGGGTTCGGCTCATGGAAACCAAGACCACGAAAAAGGATCAGGCCCCGCGCCTGCCGATGAAGGGCCGGGCGGCCCGCGCGCTGGTGCATTGGTTGGAGGTGACCAAGATCACCGATGGCCCGCTCTTCCGCCCGATTTCTCTGTCCGACCGTCCCTTGCCCCGCCGCCTAGCCTCAGACGCGCTGCGCACCATTTTGCGGCATCGGCTGTTGCTTGCTGGGTTGCCGGTGGACTTTGCCACGCCGCACGGGCTTCGTGCCGGTTTCCTGACCCAAGCGGCTCTTGACGGCGCGCCTCTGGCTGCGGCCATGAAGCTGTCGCTGCACCGATCCGCCGTACAGGCCCAGAAGTATTACGCCGATGTCGAGATCAGCGAAAACCCGGCGACCGACCTGCTGGGCGACTGACTTTGCAAGGAAACGGTCGTTTATTAGTGGTATATGAAACTGCAAACGGCCTGTTTTGATGCCATTGATCGGCTATGCGCGCGTCTCGACCGAGGATCAGACCC
>JBEIDZ010000382.1:0-2352 GCA_040383215.1 Paracoccaceae bacterium
GCCAAAGGCACCTTCATCGGGCGCAGCTATCTTTACGGGCTTGGCGCGATGGGGCAGGCGGGCGTCACCAAGACGCTCGAGATCATCCAGAAGGAACTGGATATCACCATGGCGCTCTGCGGCGTGCAAAAGGCCACGGAGCTCTCGCGCGAACACCTCCTCGTGCCCGAAGACTTTGAGGGGCGCTGGGGGTGAGTGGTCAGGACAAAAAGTGGTGCCAAGAGCAGTAATCGAACCAACGACACGCGAATTTTCAAGCGCCAGAATAGTCCCCTCGCAGCCAGTCATCTGGCCTGGCGCCTCCCATTCCTTTAGCGTCAGCACCCTCAGCGGATGGCCGATTTCATAGGACAGGCCCAGTCCGATCTGCCAACCGCGCAGCGTCACTGGCGACTGGTCAATCTGTCGGTTTCTTCATTGGAACGTAGAGGAATAGCCAGTCGCGCCGTTACTTTGCCGAAACAATGGCGACGACAGTGACTGCCAGAAGATATAGGCTGTGTCGATTTTTCGGATCGTGAAACAGGAGGCGCCATGCGGATCGTTGGTGAGGCGGGTCCCGAGGGCTTTGACTACGTGATCGTCGGCGCTGGTTCGGCCGGGTCGGTGATGGCGGCCCGGCTTGGTGAGGACCCGACCGCCCGAATCCTCGTGGTCGAAGCAGGCGGCAGCGACAAGCGGTTGGGGGTGGTGATGCCCGCAGCGATGGGGCTTCCCCTCTTGTCAGATGCCACGAATTGGAAACTTTTTTCGGAGCAAGAGGACGGGCGCCCCGTCTACCTGCCGCGCGGCAAGCTTCTAGGTGGGTCATCCTCGGTCAACGGGATGAATTGGATGCGAGGCAACCGACAGGACTACGACAGCTGGCAGGATCATGGCGTCGCGGGCTGGTCTTTTGCCGAGGTTCTGCCCTTCTTCAAGAAGGCCGAGACGTTTGAGGATGGAGGCAGCCAATGGCGGGGGGGCGATGGACCGACCAAGGTGACGCGCGCAGCCTGCGAAAATGGGCTATTCCGCGCTTTCCTCGATGCGGGCATCGAGGCAGGTCACGGCTTCAACGAAGACCAAAATGGGGCCAGCCAAACGGGGATGCACCGGCAGCAGCGCAACATCGGGGACGGGCGACGGATGAACACCTCGCAGGTCTATCTGCGCAAGCTGACGGGGCCAAATGTCTCGGTCATTACCGGGGCGCGGGTGGCGCGGTTGACCGTCCGGGACGGGCGGTGCGTTGGCGCGACTCTTCTGGTGAACGGCCGCAAGATTGACGTAACGGCCACGCGCGAGGTCATCCTCTCGGCGGGTGCGATCATGTCGCCGCAGGTCCTGATGCTGTCCGGCATCGGCCCGGCGGACGAGCTGCGCCAGCACGGGATCGAGGTGGTGCTTGACCAGCCCGAGGTGGGGCAGGGCCTGTCGGACCATACCTGTCTGTCGCTCTACTGGGCGGCACGGGACGAAGGCATGTCGATGCACCGAGCGCTGTCGCCTGCTGGGCAGATCGCCATTGGGGCAGCCTGGGTTGCCACCCGGCGTGGCCTTGGCGCCAGCAACTGGTTCGAGGCCGGGGCCATGATTTCGACCGACGGGACGGGGCGCGCGGATATCCAGATGGAATGTGTGGCGATGAACCCCTATTTCGGCCATGACGCCATCCGCGTCGGTCCGGGGTTTCATTGCTCGCTTTCCTTGCAGCGACCGACGAGCAAGGGGCGGGTCTGGCTGCAGTCGGCCGATCCCATACAAGTGCCGGGTTTCCGTCTGGGTATCGCCAAGACCGAGTATGATCAGAAGTTGGCCGTCACGGCGCTGCGCACGATGCGCGAGTTGATCGCCCAACCCTCGGCCCGGCGGGTGTTCTGTTCCGAGATCGGCGACAGCGCGGACGCTAAGACCGACGCCGAGATCGTCAATTGGCTGCGCGCCAATGGCGAATCGAACTATCACCCAAGCTGCAGCCTAGCCATGGGCCGGGTCACCGATACCGAGGGGCGGGTCAAGGGCCTTGACGGTCTGCGCGTTGTTGATGCGTCGATTTTCCCGGTCATCCCGACGGCGAACCTGAACGCACCCGTCATCATGATGGCCGAAAAGATCGCGGCAGGCATGACGCCCTATTCTAGCACCCGCGAAAGGACCCCACTTTCACCTGTGTGATCAAACCGACCGCACGATCCGGGCTTGAAAGCAGTTGTTCCGCGCGGATCGCACATCCACAAAGCTGATCTCATCGCGCGCCAAAAGATCGGCCGCGTAACTGGTAATCTCTGCCTTGGCCACGATCTTGCCCGTCCCATAACGAATCCGCTGATCTGCCGTATATCCCTTCAGAAGATAATCCGGGCTGTCCAA
>JBEIDZ010000383.1:0-2251 GCA_040383215.1 Paracoccaceae bacterium
ACCGGCGACCGGCCAGCTCTCGGCCGTGGCGCTGGGGGACATCGTGCTGACACTGCCCGAATCGGTGCCGGGCGGGATGCTCGAGATTGCGCTGACGCTCGAATCCGAAGGGCGCAGGTTTGCGACCAACAGCGTTCACATCGCCGTCCATCCGCGCCGCGCGACCGGCGACCTGCCCCGGGTCTCGGCCGCAGACGCGCGGATCGCCGCCTTCGCGCGCGGCCTCGGCTATGCGGTGGTGCCGGCGGATCAGGCGCAGGTGCACCTTGCCCCCGCGCTCGACGCGCAGGACATTGCCGCGATGCAGGCGGGCGCGCGCTATGCCATCTTTTCCGATGGATCGGTGAAAACCCAACGGAATCTGAGGGTTGATGAGGCACGCCGGGAACAGCCCTTCATCCCGATCGTCGACGACACACCCGGTCTGCCGCAGGGGCCCGAGGCGCAGCTGCCCAATATCGGGCTGAGCCCGAGGCACGGCACGATGTGGCGCGGCGACTGGATCGCCGGCTTTTCCTGGGTCCGTCGCCGGGGTGTCTTTGCCGACCTGCCCGGGGGGCCGATGATCGACCTCAGCTTTGACCGGATCGTGCCGCACCATGTGCTGACCGGGACGCGGACCTGGGAATGGGCCGACAAGGTCCATGCCGGCCTGGTCGTCGGGTGGGCGCACAAACCGGCAGCCCTGCTGGTCGAACGCCAGGTCGGGCGAGGCGGCTGCGTGGCCACGACGTTCCGCCTGTTCGGCGAACCGCCGGGCGACGATCCGCTGGCCGCGGCGATGTTCGACCGCATCGTCCGTCTGGCCGCGACGATGACAACGGACGCCTGAAACTGCCACTGTATCAAGGAGAGCGATACATATCCTGAAATCCGTTGACAGAGAGAGCCGGGCTTTCATACGTTTACCCCGACGGCAGGTTCTGACTGGCGCCACAAGGCGCCGGCCGGGACCCCGGTCCGGTGACCGCCCGCGCGCGCCCGCGGGCGGCATTCCACAGCGGCGCAAGGGCGAAAGGCCCGAACGGGAGGAAGAGACATGTTTGCACGAACGCTCAAGGGCGCGCTTGTCGCCTCGACCATGTTTGTCGGGGCGGCGCAGGCGCAGGAAGTCGTCGAGTGGTGGGATTTCCTCGGCGGCGGCGACGGCGTCCGCATGAAGCAGCTGATCGAGGAATTCAACGCGGCCCATGCGGGGAAGGTCCAGATCAATGCCACGACGCTCGACTGGGGCATCCCCTTCTATACCAAGGTCCAGACCTCGGCCGCCGTGGGCGAGGGACCGGACGTCATGACCTATCACGCCTCTCGCATCCCGCTGGCGGTGAGCCAGGGCACGATGTCCGAGATCACCGCCGACGATCTGGCAGCGATGGGCGTGTCGGCCGACAGCTTTGCCTCGTCGACCTGGGACGCGGTCAACGTCGACGGCAAGACCTATGCCATCCCCTTCGACACCCATCCGATCGTCCTTTACTACAACAAGGACATCCTGTCGGCTGCCGGCCTGATCGGCGAGGACGGCCTGCCCATGGGGCTGAACGGCATCGACAACTTCAACGCGGCTCTGGCCGCGGTGCAGGGGGCCGGGGCCGAATGGGGCATCGCCCAGGTGACGGCGGACGGCAACTTTGCCTTCCGGACGATTTATTCGATGCTCTGCCAGCAGGGCGGCGACATCGGCACCGATGGCGGCTGGTTCCCCGGCGACAGCAGCGCGAAACTGGCCAATGCGGTCGGGCTGATCGCAAGCTGGGTCGAAAACGGCTACAACCCGGCCTATACCGACTACCCGTCAACGGTTGCGCTCTTCACTTCGGGGGCGTCCGCCTTCATGATCAACGGAGTCTGGGAAGTGCCGACGATGTCGGACCTCTATGCCAAGGGTGAGCTCTTCGAATGGGGCGCGATCGAACTCCCGGTCTGGTTCGACAAGCCCTGCACCTATGCCGACAGCCATGCCTTCGCAATCCCGAACAATGCGAACGATCCGATGACGCCCGAAAAGCGTGCGGCCGTGAATACCGTGATCGGCTGGATGCTGCAGAACTCGCTCTTCTGGGCGACGGCGGGCCATATTCCGGCCAACAAGGCGGTGACCGAATCGGCCGAATACCTCGCGATGCAGCCGCAGGCGACCTATGCGACGCTGCAGGCCAACATGGTCTTCGACCCGAAGTCGGTGAATGCCGGCGTGGCCTCGCCGCTCTTCGAGGCTGCGGGCAACGCCTTCACCGCCGCGATCAACGGC
>JBEIDZ010000384.1:0-2225 GCA_040383215.1 Paracoccaceae bacterium
CGCATCACCAATGCCGCGCTGCGCAGCGTCGATCATCGCGGCGGGCTTGACGCTTTTCTGGCGAAGGCCAAGGACGAGACGCTGTCGCCGGCAGCGCTGAAGGTCAAGCGCGAGATCGAGAAGGCCGCTGCAGCCGCCTGACGGCGGGTATGGCTGCCGTTGCGGATGGCCCGGCCGTCGTGCCGGGCTTTTCTGTCTGTGCCATCATCATGGTGCGGCGCCGTGCGGGATGGTGCCCCGCCCTGCCATGTGCTAGAGCCGCCGGCGCGGTGTCCGCCAGGCCCCTTGTCCTTGCGCCCGAGGGGGGTGCCGCGTGCGGCCCGATCCGGGCCTTCGACGATCTGAGCAGAGGATGAGAGATGTCCACCACGCTTTCCGGGGCGGCGCTTGCCGCCGTTGTTGCCGCCTTCGCCTGTCCGGCCCTTGCCGACGGGATCGAGGTGCATGAGGCCTATGCGATCCAGGCCATGCCGGGCGGTCCGACGGCGGCGGCTTTCATGGTCATCGACAATCTTGGCGGGGCGGCTGACCGGCTGGTTGACGTGCGTTCGGACATTGCGGCGCGAACGGAACTGCATACCCATGTGAGCGATGCCGACGGGGTCATGCGGATGACTCGGGTCAAGGGCGGGTTCGATCTGCCCGCCGATGGCGAAATCCTTCTGTCGCGGGGTGGCGACCATGTCATGTTCATGGGCGTGACCGAAGACCTGACCGAGGGCAGCGTCTTTCCGCTGACGCTGGTGTTCGAGACGGCGGGGGAGATCGTCGTCGATGTCGCCGTCAAGGATGCGCAGACGTCCGGGGAGCCCACGGTGCATGGCGGGATGGATCACGGGGCCATGGACCATGGCGACATGGGCGAGGGGCACATGGACCACGGCGCAGGGTCCGATTGACTTGAGAGTGTAGGCGGGGGGCAGGGGACAGCCGCTGACCTTGCCCCTGGCTCAGCCGCAGACGGCCTCGGCACGGCTGGCGAAGGCGCGGTAGCGGTCCCAGAACTGGTCGTCGCGGGTGGCATCCGACCGGCGCACCTGTTCGGCCTTGTCGGGATTGGCAAAGAAATCAGCGGCGCGGCGCTGGTCGGCGGGACTGAGCGACTGGTTGGCGACGCGCTGGATGCAGGAGCAGAGCGCGGGGTTGGCGGCATCGCGGTCGGCGCGGACGCAGGCGCTGCCGATCGGGCCGGACGCGCCGCCGCCACCGCAGGCAGCCAGTGCCAATCCGGCAAGGAGAACGAGCACGTTCCGCATCTTCCGCTCCGTCTGGTCCTGCCCCGCGAGGGGCTGCGAGACGGCAGAATGAACCAGAGCGCAGCGGGGTGCAACCGGTCGGGCCCTTGCGATTTGCGCTGGACGGGTCCGCGTCTTTTGTGATTCAGATGGGTCATGCAGCGTAGCCTGACGCCCTATCTAGTCGCCGCCCTGATCACGCTTGCGGGGCTGGTCTGGCTTTACCTTGCCGGGCGGAACCTGATCTGCCCCTGCGGGACGGTGAAGCTCTGGGATGGCTGGCCCGCGCCGGGGGAATCCTCGCAGCATCTGTTCGACTGGTATTCGCTGTCGCATGTGATCCACGGCATCCTGTTCTATGGGCTCTTGTGGCTCGTGGCGCGGCGGCTGTCCTTCGGCTGGCGGCTGGCGCTGGCCACGGCTCTCGAGGTGGTCTGGGAGGTGGTCGAGAATTCGGCCACGGTGATCGAGCATTACCGGTCGAATACGGTGTCGGTGGACTATAACGGCGATTCGGTCGTCAACGTGATGGCCGACATCGTGGCGATGTGGCTGGGATTCTGGCTGGCGCGGGTGTTTCCGGTCTGGCTGTCGGTCGTGACGATCCTGGTGCTGGAAATCGTGGCGCTGATGGCGGTACGCGACGGGTTGGCGCTGAACATCCTGAGCTTTGTCTGGCCGATGGAGGCGATTGTCGAATGGCAGGCGGGGGGCCTATGCCCCGCCGCCGGCGCCGTAGAAGCGCAGGTCGGCAACCATCAGGTCGGCCCGGAAGGCGCGGCCGATGGCGATGAGCCCGATGCGGCGCATGCGCGACGGGGCGAAGGGCGCATCTGTCCGATGCGGCGCGAAGGCGGACCAGGGCAGGCGGTGTTCTTCCCAGTCGGGCGCCACGGCAAAGGTCGCGCGGTAGCTTTGCCAAGGGCGCGTGATGTCAGTGGTGCGCATGTGCAGGGCGTAGCTTTCGGCCGGGCCGGCGACGGTGATCGC
>JBEIDZ010000385.1:0-2187 GCA_040383215.1 Paracoccaceae bacterium
CCAGGCAATCGGGTCCTATCCCTGGCTCCTCTCGCCGGTGTTTCTGATCCTTCTGGCCGTCTTGGCCTTCAACGCGCTGGGCGACGGGCTGCGCGACGCGGTGGACCCCTATGCCAAACTCAGGTGAGCCGCTTCTTTCGGTCGAGGGCCTGGATATCCGCATCACCGGCTTCGAGCACGAAGTGCACGCCGTTCGCGGGATCTCCTTTGCGGTCTCGCGCGGGGAAACCCTCGCCATCGTCGGGGAAAGCGGGTCGGGCAAATCGCTCACGGCACGCGCCATCATGCGGCTTCTGCCGCAGAACGCCCGGGTTGCGCCCACAGCGCGCCTGCGCTTTGACGGGATGGACCTTCTTGCGCTCGGCGAGCCGCAGATGCGTGCGCTGCGGTCTGTCCGCATCTCGATGATCTTCCAGGAACCGATGTCGTCGCTGAACCCGGTCTATTCCGTGGGCCAGCAGATCGCCGAGGTGATTCTCGCGCATCGAAGGATGTCGAAAAAGGCCGCAATGGCCGAGGCGCTGCAACTCCTCCGCGATGTCCGCATTCCCCTCCCCGAGGAGCGGCTGAAGCAATACCCCCACCAGCTCTCAGGCGGCCAGCGGCAGCGGGTGATGATCGCCATCGCACTGGCCAACCGCCCCGACCTTCTGATTGCCGACGAGCCGACAACCGCGCTCGACGTCACAGTGCAGGCCGAAATCCTCACCCTCCTCAAGGAGTTGCAAAGGGCCTACGGCATGGGGCTGATCCTGATCAGCCACGACTTGACCGGGGTGAAGAAGATCAGCGACCGCGTGGTCGTCATGCGGCTGGGCGAAGCGGTGGAGACCGGCCCGACGGCGGAGGTCTTTGCCAGCCCCCGCCAACCCTATACGCAAGCCCTCCTCGCCTCCGAACCCGCCGGCGACCCTGCCGAGCTTGAGCCCGGCCCGACCATGCTGTCCGCGAAGGGGGTGACGGTCAGTTTCCTCCTGAAACCCCGGAGCATTTTCGGTCATCCCGAAAAGCGGCTTGTCGCTGTCAACGGGCTGGACCTCGAACTGCGCCGGGGCGAATCCATCGGCATCGTGGGCGAAAGCGGCTCCGGCAAGACCACCTTTGCCAAAGCCTTGATTCGCCTGATCACCGATACTGGCGGAGAGATCACCTGGAAAGGCACGCGCATCGACGGGCTTGACCGCGTCGCGATGAAACCGCTGCGCCGCCACATGCAGGTGGTCTTCCAGGACCCGTTCGGCTCGCTCAACCCGCGCATGACCGTGCGCCAGATCGTGGGCGAGGCGCTGATCGTCAACGGCATGGGCAACCGCACCCAGATCCGCGACCGTGTGGCCGAGGCGCTCGTCGAAGCCGGCCTGACGCCCGACATCCTCAACCGCTTTCCACACGAATTTTCGGGCGGCCAGCGGCAGCGCATCGCCATCGCCCGCGCCATCGTCATGCGCCCTGAGTTCATCCTCCTGGACGAACCCACCTCGGCGCTCGACCTGACCGTGCAGGCCCAGATCATCGATCTCTTGCGGCGCATGCAACGCGACCACAACCTCAGCTATCTGTTCATCAGCCACGATCTCAAGGTCGTGCGGGCGCTGTGCCATCGGGTGATCGTCATGCAGAACGGTAACCTGGTCGAGGCGGGACCCACAAAGGAAGTGATGGACAGCCCTCGAACCGAATATCTTGCCCGTCTGATGCGTGCAGCCTTTGACGTCGAGGCATAGAGCGGGATCGCGTCTGACTGGATCGCGGGGGATCCCCATGAGGTGGTGTTTGTGATTGACCCTTCTGACCGGAGGCCGAGGTCCGGGATGGATGGGGACGCCCGCTTCGGATGACCCGGGGGAGCGGGTGGCGCTGTTCGTTCTGTCCGGGGAGACGGTGCGGCATGCGGCGGATGTGTTCGGGGTCAGCATGGCGTCCGTGGTGACGTGGACTGAGCGCCGCCAGGCAACCGGGAGTGCTGCGGCCAGGCCGATGGGCGTGCGGCGGTGCGACGTGATGGCGCCGGGGCGGGGCTCTGCGCTGGCGCGGCTGGCCGGGCATCTGGCCTGCCCCCTGAAAAGTGGTCCTCCCTGAAGTAGGCTTTCGAGCCAGATGGAGGACGAAGGAATGCCCCAGAAGAAGCACAAGCCGGAGGAGATCGTCGCGAAGCTCCGGCAGGTTGATGTGTTGGTGTCGCAGGGC
>JBEIDZ010000386.1:0-1889 GCA_040383215.1 Paracoccaceae bacterium
GACGGTCGAGCGAATCGCGGGCGAGGTGAAGAGCGTTCACGAGATGGACGTCGAGATGTGCATGGTGATCGGGGGCGGCAACATCTTTCGCGGCCTGCAGGGCAGCGCGCAGGGGATGGAGCGGACGACCGCCGATTACATGGGGATGCTGGCCACGGTGATGAACGCACTGGCGATGCAGTCGGCACTGGAGGGGCTGGGCGTCTTTACCCGGGTGATCAGCGCGATTCCGATGGATCAGGTCTGCGAGCCTTACATCCGGCGCCGCGCGGTGCGGCATCTGGAGAAGAAGCGCGTCTGCATCTTTGCGGCCGGAACGGGCAATCCCTATTTCACGACCGACACGGCGGCGACATTGCGCGCATCCGAGATGGGATGCGAGGCGGTGTTCAAGGGGACAAAGGTGGACGGCGTCTATGACCGCGACCCCAAGAAACACGCGGATGCCAAGCGCTATGACAGGGTGAGCTATGACGAAGTGCTCGAGCGCAACCTGGGCGTCATGGATGCGACCGCGATCGCGCTGGCGCGGGACAACAGGCTGCCGATCATCGTCTTTTCGCTGGACGAGCCGGGCGGGTTCAGGGGCATCCTTGCGGGGCAGGGAACCTATACCACGGTGCATGGGTGAAAACGCGAGAGGCACGGGCGGCTATACAGGGCGGCTGCTTGCGGCTATATGGGCAAAAAAACGGCGCAGAGGCGGCGCGAGGCATGAGCAGGCAGCCCGGGCAGGAAACAGATGGCTGACGATTTCGAACTGGATACCGACGACCTGACGCGGCGGATGGAAGGGGCTGTCCAGGCGTTACGGACGGAGTTTGCCTCGCTCAGGACCGGGCGGGCCTCGGGGTCGATGCTCGAGCCGATCCAGGTCGAGGCCTATGGACAGATGACGCCGGTCAACCAGCTGGGCACGATCAACGTGCCCGAGCCGCGGATGGTGACGATCAACGTCTGGGACCGGGGGATGGTGGCGAAGGTCGAGAAGGCGATCCGGGATTCGGGTCTGGGCATCAATCCGCAGACCAATGGCACGATCATCATGCTGCCCATTCCCGAATTGAACGAGGAGCGGCGGCGGGAACTGGCCAAGGTTGCGGCGTCCTATGCGGAGCATGCGCGTGTGGCGGTGCGCAACCTGCGGCGTGACGGGATGGACCGGATCAAGAAGGCGAAGGCGGACGGTCTGTCGGAGGACGACGCGAAGTTCTGGGAAGACGAGGTGCAGGACCTGACCGACCGCTATATCAGGCTGGTCGACCAGACGCTTGCGGCCAAACAGGGCGAAATCATGCAGGTCTGAGACCTGGGCGGGCAACGGGGGTGGCCGGATGGCCGTGACGGACGCGACGACCGGCGGCGATCAGCCGCGCGGGCCACGGCATGTGGCGATCATCATGGACGGCAACGGTCGCTGGGCGCAACTGCGCGGCCGGCCACGGCTTTTCGGCCATCACGCAGGCGCGCGGCGGGTGCGCGAGATCGTGGAGGCCTGCCCGGACCTGGGGGTGAAATATCTGACGATCTTTGCCTTTTCGACCGAGAACTGGAAGCGGACGCAGGCGGAGGTCGCGGGTCTGATGCACCTGTTCCGCGCCTATATCCGGCGCGAGGCGCGCGATCTGTTCGAACGCGGGGTGCGAGTCCGGTTCATCGGGGACCGCATCCGGCTTGACGACAAGCTTGTCACGCTGATGGACGAGCTCGAGCTGCTGACCTCGGGTAACGACAGGGTGCATCTGACCATCGCGCTCAATTACGGGGGGCGGGACGAGGTGACGCGGGCGGCGAAGCGGCTGGCCTACGAGATAGAGATGGGGCGGCTCACGCATCGTGATGTCGATGCCGAGACGCTGGCCAAGTTCCTTGATACCCATGTGCTTCCC
>JBEIDZ010000387.1:0-1789 GCA_040383215.1 Paracoccaceae bacterium
GGGCCGCACCGATATCGAGGTGGTGGCGATCAATGACCTCGGCCCGGTCGAGACCAATGCCCATCTCCTGCGCTACGACTCGGTCCATGGCCGCTTTCCGGCGCGCGTGACGACAACCGAAACCACGATCGACGTCGGCCGCGGCCCGATCGAGGTCACCGCGATCCGCAACCCTGCCGACCTGCCCTGGACCCATGTCGACATCGTCATGGAATGCACCGGCATCTTCACGTCCAAGGAAAAGTGCCTCCCCCATCTCGAGAACGGATCCAAGCGGGTGCTGATCTCGGCCCCCGGCGACGGCGCGGACAAGACCATCGTCTATGGCGTCAACCACGACACGCTGACCGCCTCCGACATCGTCGTCTCCAACGCCTCCTGCACGACGAACTGCCTCGCCCCGGTCGCGCAGGTGCTCAACCGTTCGATCGGAATCTCCAAAGGGTTCATGACCACGATCCACAGCTATACCGGTGACCAGCCCACGCTCGACACCATGCACAAGGACCTCTACCGCGCCCGCGCCGCCGCGCTCTCGATGATCCCGACCTCGACGGGCGCGGCCAAGGCCGTGGGCCTCGTCCTGCCCGAACTCAAGGGCCGCCTCGACGGTGTCGCGATCCGCGTGCCCACCCCCAACGTCTCGGTCGTCGACCTCGTCTTCGAAGCCGCCCGCCCGACCACGGTCGACGAGGTCAACGGCGCCATCCGCGCCGCCGCAGACGGCCCGCTCAAGGGCATCCTCGGCTATACCGAAGACAAGCTCGTCTCGGCCGACTTCAACCACGACCCCCATTCCAGCGTCTTCCACATGGACCAGACCAAGGTGATGGACGGCACGATGGTCCGCATCCTCACCTGGTACGACAACGAATGGGGCTTCTCGAACCGCATGTCGGACACCGCCGTCGCTATGGGCCGTCTGATCTGAAGCCTCCGCGCCGGGGGGCAGGTCCCGCCGCCCCCCGCGCCCCGCTCACGCTTGGGCCGCGAACTTGGCCGCAAGTGCCGTCCCGACCGCCGGGGGCACGAATTTCGATACATCGCCCCCCAGCCGCGCGATCTCCTTGACCAGCTTCGACGCGATCGCCTGATGCTTCACGTCGGCCATCAGAAACACCGTCTCGATCGCACTGTTCAGCGCGCGGTTCATCCCCACCATCTGGAATTCGTATTCGAAATCCGCCACCGCCCGCAGCCCGCGGATGATCACGCCCGCGCCCACGTCGCGCGCACAGTCGATCAGCAGGTTCTCGAACGGATGCACCTCGATCCGCGTCCCCGTCGCGGCGGCAATCGCGCCGGTCTCGGCCGACAGCATCACCACCCGCTCCTCCAGCGTGAAAAGCGGCCCCTTGTCGCGGTTGATCGCCACCCCGATGACCAGCCTGTCCACCAGCCGGCAGGCCCGCCTGATGATGTCGATATGCCCGTGCGTGACCGGATCGAAGGTCCCCGGATAAAGCCCCGTCCGCATTCCCGTCTCCGTCCGCCGCGCCGGAGCAGAGGCAACATCATGGCGCGCCGACATGCAAGACCCCGGGATGCGCCCGGGCCCCGGGCCAGCGGGACGCGGCATCCGCCGTCGCCAACCGCCCTGCATCAGGATGCGGTGGCAACCCCGCAATCCTGCAGGTCGGTTTTGCCAATCTCGCCCTTTTACCCGCGGACAGCCGCGACTAGGTTCTGCGGCAGAGTCGCGACCGGGGCGCGATACCGACATGATGCCGCCGCGATCCTGCGGCCCCAGCGACGATCAGAGGAACAGATGCAGACACTCACCCACCAC
>JBEIDZ010000388.1:0-1568 GCA_040383215.1 Paracoccaceae bacterium
CGGCGGCGGCCGACCAGTGCGGCCCGCCGACGACCACCATCGGGCGCGCGGCAGTGCCAAGAAGGTCAAACGCGGCGCGGGCGGCCGGCGCCAGGTCGGGCTGCGCCTCGGGCAGGGGGCCGGGCCGGTCGGGCACATCGGCGCGGGCCGACAGCATGTCCTCGGGCAGGGCCAGCACCACGGGGCCGGGGCGGCCCGCAGTCGCCACGCGAAAGGCGCGGGCGATGTATTCGGGGATGCGGGCGGTGTCGTCGATCTCGGCCACCCATTTCGCCAGCCCGCCAAAGACGGCGCGGTAATCGACCTCCTGAAACGCCTCGCGGTCGCGGTGGCCGGTCTCGATCTGGCCGACGAGCAGGATCAGCGGCGTCGAATCCTGCCGCGCGACATGGATGCCCGCGCTTGCATTGGTCGCGCCGGGCCCGCGGGTGACGCAGCAGATGCCGGGCCGGCCGGTCAGCTTGGCCGTCGCTTCGGCCATCATCGTGGCCCCGCCTTCGTGGCGGCAGACGATATTGGCGATCCCCGACCCGTGCAGCCCGTCAAGCAGCGCCAGAAAGCTTTCGCCCGGGACCGAAAAGACGCGGGTCACGCCGTGCCGCATCAGCTGGTCGGCAAGGATCTGGCCGCCGTGGCGCATGGGCTCTCTCCTTCGGCCGCTGGTGTCGCGGGCATCCTGCGCGCGCGGGGCGGCAAGGGCAAGCGCGCGGCTTGCGGCGCGGGCGCGGCGGATTAGGTTGCGTCCGGCAGGGGGGGAGGACGGGGATGCTGCTTCTGGGACTATGCGGGTCGCTCCGGCGCGAATCGTCCAACCGCAAGCTGATGCGCGAGGGCGCGCGGCTCTTTGCGCCCGACCGGTTCGAGGAGGGCGACCTGCGGCTCCCGCTCTATGACGGCGATCTCGAGGCGCAGGAGGGGATCCCCGCCGCCGTCCAGCGGCTGGCCGATACGATCCGCGCGGCGGACGCGGTGCTGATCGCCTGCCCGGAATACAACAAGGCGCTGCCGGGTGTGCTCAAGAACGCGCTCGACTGGGTTAGCCGCACCAAGGGTGGCCCCTGGCGGGGCAAGCCGGTCGCCATCGTCTCGGCCTCGGATGGGCGGGCCGGGGGGGACCGCGGGCAATTCTCGCTCCGGCTCTGCCTCAATCCGTTCCGCGCGGTGGTCCTGCCCGGGCCCGAGGTGATGGTGGCCTTTGCCGCCAGGGAATTCGACGCAGAGGGCCGGCTCGTGTCGGAAAGCTATGTCCGGGCGCTGGCCGAACTCATGGCCGATCTCCGGGCGCATGCGGCGCGCGGGCCGGCCTGAGGTGGGTTTCACCCACCCTACGGGACGCAGCACCAGGGCCGTGCAGCGATGTTCTGTGACGCGCCCCGTTCCTGATCGCCTGCGCTGTCCACCCCGCGCGGGCCGGTCGCGGGAGGCGCGAGCGCAGGCGACAGGGCTTTCCGCCAGCCTGAACGGTCGCAAATCCTGCCGCGCCCGCCCCCCGCAGGGTGGGTGCGGCAGGATGTCCTCATACCGCCGACATCCTGCGGCTCTGCTTCGCCGGCGCCACGGATCAACAC
>JBEIDZ010000389.1:0-1522 GCA_040383215.1 Paracoccaceae bacterium
GGCGTTGTCCGAGGTGGTCTGCCGCTTTGGCGGGATCGACATCCTTGTATCGAACGCGGGCTATGCGCCGCAGGGCGACATCCTGACGATGCCGGAGGCCGAGATCAGGGCTTCTTTTGAGGTGAATTTCTTTGCGCATCTGGCGATGGCGCGGGCGGCGGCGGTGGTGATGGGCCGGCAGGGGACGGGCGGGCAGATGCTGTTCAACGTTTCAAAGCAGGCGATCAATCCGGGGCGGGGCTTCGGCGCCTATGGTCTGCCCAAGGCCGCGACCTTCTTTCTGGTGCGCCAGCTTGCGCTTGAACTCGGCGGGCAGGGGGTGCGGGTGAACGGTGTCAATGCCGACCGCATCCGGTCGGGCCTCATGACCGACGAGATGATCGGCCGGCGCGCCGCGGCGCGGGGGGTGAGCCGCGAGGATTACATGGCGGGCAATCTGCTGGGCGCCGAGGTCGAGGCGCGGCATGTGGCCGAGGCCTTTGTCGCGCTGGCCCGGATGGAACGGACGAGCGCGCATGTCCTGACCGTCGATGGCGGCAATATCGAAGCCGCGCTCAGGTAAGCGCCGAAGGGGAAAGCCGCGATGCAGCTTGGTGACCGTCTGGACTTTGCCATCGCGCTGGCGCGCGAGGCGGGCGCGTTCGCGCTTGGCCGGTTCCGCGCGCTGGACGAACTGGTGATCGAGAGCAAGGGGCACCAGGACCTGGTGTCGGATGCCGACCGGGCGACCGAGACGCTGATCCGCAGGGCGATTGTGGCGCGGTGGCCGGATGACGGGATCGTGGGCGAGGAGCATGGACGCCTGCGGGGAACGTCGGGTTTCGACTGGGTGATCGACCCGATCGATGGCACGGCGAATTTTGTCCGCGGCATTCCGCACTGGTGCGTCGTGATCGCCTGTACCGACGGCGGATTGCCGGTGGTGGGCGCGATCTGCGAGCCCTCCACGGGCGAGCTTTTCAGCGCCGCGAAGGGGGCGGGGGCCTTTGTCAACGGGCGCAGGCTGGCGGCCGCGGCGGGCGCGTCGCTGCGCGACGGTTCGGTCGCGACGGGCGTGTCGGGCAAGTCCGATCCGGCACAGGCGACGGCGCTCGTGCGCGAAATCCTCGAACCGGGGGGGATGTTCTTCCGCAGCGCCTCGGGTGCGCTGATGCTGGCCTATGTCGCGGCGGGTCGGCTTCTGGGCTATGTCGAGGATCACATGAATTCGTGGGACTGTTTTGCCGCGCTCCTGATGGTGGAGGAGGCGGGCGGGCGTCACCGCCCGCTCGACCCCGTGCAGGCGCTGGAGCAGGGCACGCAGGTCGTGGCGGGCGGGGCCGGCATCTTTCCGGTACTGGACGGCATTGCTGAGCGGGTCTTTGTCTGAGGGGTCAGATCAGGCCGTATTGCCGGGCCTTGTTGCGCAGGAAGGGCAGGCCGTTTTCCATCACCTCGGCCTCGCCGCTGGCGACGGGCCGCCAGACCGAGAGACCGTAGCCGATTTCGGGCGGCATGTTGATGAAGCTTTCCATCGCGAGAC